>JAIWHJ010000169.1:0-4984 GCA_048629695.1 Promethearchaeota archaeon | reverse complement strand
CAAAATCCGGATCCCTGACGACAAATCTCTTAAGGCAATCATCATGCCTCATGCCGGATATGTCTATTCAGGATGGACCGCTGCACATGTCTCTCTGGTATTAAAGGAAAACCAGTTCAGCAAGGTGATCCTGATGGGCCCTGATCACCGTGTCGGCTTTAAAAACGGCGCGATAAGCGATGCGGAATCGTTTGAAACACCGCTCGGGCTTATCACTCTTCACGACGATGCGGCAGGGTTGCGCAGGGGGTCGGAATTGTTTCGAACTATCCCGGCATCTGACAAAAGTGAACATTCACTTGAAGTTGTCCTGCCGTTTTTACAGCGATATCTAAAAAAATTCAACCTGGTCCCCATTGTTTTCGGCCCTGGGAATATTTCTCGATACACAAAACGTATTATCCCGCTGCTTGACAATGAGACGCTGCTTGCAGCCAGCTCGGATCTTTCACACTTTCTTACCTATTCAGAGGCAGTGGACAAAGATAAAGAAACAATCAATATGATTTTGAATCTGGAATCTGATAAACTCATTAAAGATGGGAGCAGGGCCTGCGGCCTTGCACCTATACTGATAATAGTCGACATCGCACGCCGAAACGGCTGGAAGCCGGTTTTGTTGCATTATTCGAACAGCGGAGACACTGCAGGAGATCGTTCAAGAGTGGTCGGTTATGCGGCCATAGCCTTTTTCGGAGACTCATCAATGCAAAAAAATAATGATTCCGTCCGCAAAATCAGTCAGCAGCAGGGGCAGACGCTTATAAAACTGGCAAGAAAGACAATTATGAACAAGCTGGGGAAAAAGCTGCCTGAAAAAGAGGCCGCCTCTCTGGCGGACGCCCTCAAAGACAACAACTTTTCGAATCGATCCGGGACATTTGTCACACTCAAAATTAAGGGCGGGCTGCGCGGCTGCATTGGAAACCTGTCTGCGTCAGAGACAATTTCAAACGGAATCAAAAGCAATGCTTTAAACGCAGCGTTTCATGACTACCGATTTTCCCCCCTGACACTTGAAGAACTTGATGACGTGGACATCGAGATCAGCGTTTTAACCGTGCCCCAACCCCTTGAATACAGTAACGGTGCAGACCTGATCTCATTATTGCGTGTGAATGTTGACGGAGTTATTATCCGCAAGGGATCTTCAAGTGCGACATTTCTGCCGCAGGTCTGGGATGATCTGCCCGACCCGAAAAAATTCCTGTCACATCTATGCCAAAAGGCAGGTCTGCCCATTGATGCCTGGAGTACCGGCAAACTCGAAGTATCAACCTATCAGGTACAGAAATTCAAGTAATCGTACACAGGCACCCCATCCGGAGTCTCGCAGGCTCGCTTACCTGCACGCGATCAGCCTGGCTCACATAGGTTTACTATTGTTCGCCAGCCTGCTAGCGCACATCTGGGGCACCTGTGTACGATTACATACGGAGGAGTCTGCTAAATAGGGGACCCCCTCTGAACGGTTACAAATTCAAAGAAAAATAATTCGGTATGGCTGAAAGGGTGAAGGGTGAAAAATGTCCATGCCATAGCCTGGGTCGTCATTGCTACCGGCATCTCGTCCATTGTGACGCAATTGCTGGTAATCCGCGAACTCCTGACACAGTTTTCAGGAAATGAATTCGTAATCGCATTGACCCTTTTTAACTGGCTGATCCTGGGCGGGATCGGAACCGGGCTTTCACATTTTGTCACGCGGTTTCGCAAAAAGGCCGGTATACGCCTGCTCGGCCTGCTTTCCTTCCTGCTGGCAGCTCTCCCTGTAATCCAGATTCTGGCAATCCGTATCCTGAGAGATGACCTGTTCATCCACGGCGCTTCAGTCGGTTTTTACCCTACCCTTGCATTCACATTTTTTTCCATTGCCCCCTACTGCTTATTGGTCGGCTTTGTCCTGCCATACAGCCTGTTTGCGCTCAGGTCCGAGTTCCCGGACTATCCGGGGGCGCGCGTCTATATCCTTGACAATATCGGCGATGTGTCCGGCGGGGCGCTTTTTTCATTTGCACTGGTTTTCCTGGTTTCCCCGTTAAAGGCCGTATTCGTTTCCAGTATGCCCTTACTGGTATCAACATGGTTTCTGTTTCCGCCGCAACGCCGGTATTCGCCATTCATACTTTTTTGCGCGCTGCTTACACTTTCAACCCTTATTGCAGGAATCTATTTTGAGACCGAATCATTAAAGCCACGTGAGGGTAAACTGGTCTATTACCATGACTCCCGTTACAACCGCATTACTGTTCACCAGGATATGGAACAGTACACCCTGTTTACCGACGGCACACCCGTGTTCAGCAACCAGAACCTGGCAATGGCCGAAGAGACGGTCCACTATTCCTTGTCCCAGTTGGAAAATGTGCGGGATATCCTCCTGATTTCCGCACAGGGCGGAATGATGAGCGAGGTGGAAAAATACAGCCCAAAAACAGTTGATTACGTGGAACTGGATCCTGAAATCACCACTGTCCAGTTTAAATTCGGACTCTTAAAAAAGATTCCCGGATTAAACCTGATTCATAAGGATGGACGCGCCTATCTGACTGAAACCGACAAAACATATGACGCCATAATTGTAAACCTGCCGGAACCGGAGACGTTTCAGGTCAACCGGTTCTACACAGACAGATTTTTTGGACTGGTAAAAGAGCGTCTCGCTCCGCACGGTATTTACAGCTTTTCAATGCAGGGATTTGACAACTACCTTGCGGAACCTCAACGCCGGAAGCTTTCCTCCCTGTACAACACTGTAAAAAAACACTTTGCAAACGTACTGCTGCTGCCCGGCCAAAAGGTCTTTTTTCTATGCAGCGACCAGCCGTTAACAACCGACATCCCGCATATTCTTGATATAAAAAATATTGAAACAAACTACATCAGCTATTTTTTTGAGGGTAATATAACCAGTGAAAGGATCAAATACTTAAATGATCTCATAGACCCGACCGTGCCCGAAAACCTGGACAACTCCCCGCGGCTGATGAGACTGATGTTTTCCCAGTGGTTTACCAAATTTTCCACCTCTCCGACAGGCTTCATGATTGTCCTTGCAGTGCTGTGCCTTATCTACCTGGCCCGCATTTCCAGGGAGGAATTCGTGCTCTTTTCAACCGGATGTATGACCATGGGCTGCGAAATCCTGGTTATATTCGCGTTTCAGATCTTTTTCGGGTATGTTTATCTTCAAATCGGCATTATTGTAACTCTCTTCCTGGCAGGACTGCTGCCCGGCGCCTGGTTTGGAAGCAGGCTGCGCCACGCGGGTGCCAAAACCCTGGCCCTGACCGATATATTCCTGATTATCATGATGGGACTGCTGATCATTGGTCTATTAAAGTGTGGAGACCGGCTGCCTGTTGTATCTTTCCTGATTTTCGGGTTCCTTGTCTCGCTGGCCTGCGGTTTTCAGTTTCCTGTGGCGCTTCACTTGAGGGGGGGCGACAATCCTGCGGCAACGCGCGTTTTTTCAGCGGATCTTATAGGCGCTGCATTCGGAACCCTGGTGACCAGCATTGTCCTGATCCCCTATCTCGGGATCGTGTGGGCCGCAGCCGGACTGATCGGCCTTAAACTTGTAAGTCTTGCCGTAATAGGTCTAACTCATGAAAAAAATTAATAGACGCCGGTTTATTATGTGCAGCGCGGCCCTGCTTTCAACCTCCATGCCGGCTTATGCGCTTTGGCCGTTTTCAGATGAAAAAAATGAGCCGGCCGGATCTGCCGACATAACCGGGAAAATTTTTAAAGGAGATGCTCCGAAAAAACCATGGAAATGGTCACATGAGGGGTTTCTTTATGAAAAGCTGTCAAACAACAGGGTGATTTGCGGCATCTGCCCGCACAAATGCATACTCGCGCCTGGAGACAGAAGCATCTGCCGGTCCAAGGTCAATATTGACGGGACCCTGTACAGCCTGGCTTACGGAAATCCGTGTTCCATAAATGTTGATCCAATAGAAAAAAAACCCCTCTATCATTTTAAACCAAGGTCAAGGGCCTTTTCCCTGGCCGCCACGGGATGCAACTTTCGCTGTCTGAACTGCCAGAACTGGGAAATATCTCAGGTCAGGCCCCATGAAGTCCGTCATTACGAACTGTTTCCGCCGGACGTGATCAAGAAGGCCAGGCAGGCCAAAGCAATCTCAATCGCCTATACCTATTCCGAGGCAATTACATATTTTGAATACATGATCGACATTGCAAGGCTTGCAAGGGAGCAAGGGCTGCACAATCTGTGGATATCAAACGGCTATATAAACAGGAAACCTTTGCTTGAATTGTGCAAAGTGCTGGACGCGGCAAATGTGAACCTGAAGGCACAGAGTGACGCAATCTATCGAAAACTGTGCGGAGGGAGGCTGGAACCGGTATTAAACACTTTCAGAACCCTGCACGAAAAGGGAATACATTTTGAAATGACAAACCTGGTTGTGCCGGGATATGTTGACGACCCGGATCTTGTAAAGAGAATGTGCGCCTGGATACTCAAGGATCTTGGTCCTGACTATCCCCTCCACTTCCTGCGATTTTTCACTCAATACAAGCTGGACCGGCTGCCGCCCACGCCCATCTCGACCCTGGTCCGATTCCGAGAACTGGCCATGCGGGAGGGAATCCGGTACGTATATACCGGGAACATACCTGTTCATGAGGGAAATAACACATACTGCCACAACTGTAAAAAGCTTCTCATCGAGCGAAGGGGATATCATATAACAACCAACAACATGACCGGGAATCAATGTAAATTCTGCAAGACCGTGATTCCTGGAGTATGGGATTTTGAATGATGAATGATGAATGATGAATTGTGAATGATGAAAGGGGTGGAGGGAAATATCAGAACATAATGCCCTATGGGCAAAGACACAGAACAATCAATTTCTTCGTCATTCCGGCATGTAGTTAGCCGGAATCCAGAACACAGCCAATTCCTGGATTCCGGCTAACTACATGCCGGAATGACGATGGTTCATCC
>JAIWHJ010000168.1:0-5072 GCA_048629695.1 Promethearchaeota archaeon | reverse complement strand
TACCAACTGGGAAGGCGGCTGGCGTGTACCCGCCATGGTCCGCTGGCCCGGCAAGATCAAGGCCGGTACCTGGTCCAACGAGATCATGCATCACATGGACTGGTTGCCCACCTTCCTGGCCATCGCCGGTGAGCCTGATATCAAGGCCAAACTCAAAAAAGGCGGTGTCTCTGCCATCAACCGTACCTACAAGGTCCATCTGGACGGCTATAACTTCCTGCCCTACCTCACCGGTAAGGAAAAACATGGCCCCCGCAAGGAGGTATTCTACTTCTCCGACGATGGTGATTTGACCGCACTGCGTTACCAGGACTGGAAAGCGGTTTTCATGGAACAACGGGCTACAGGCACCTTTTTACTGTGGTCAAACCCCTTTACCTTGCTGCGGGTGCCTCTGATTTTCAACCTGCGCCGCGATCCTTACGAGCGTGCACAGCTTACCTCCAACACCTACTATGACTGGATGCTGGATCGAGTTTATTTGCTGCTTCCGGCTCAGGACTATGTCGGAAATTTTTTGATGACCTTCAAGGAATTTCCACCACGCCAGAAGGCTGCCAGCTTCAACCTGGAGCAGGTGATGGAGAAGATGGCCTCACCAGGCGCGCATTAATAAGGGATTGGGTCAAAAGTCGAAAGGTCAAAAGGTCGAAGGTCGAAGGGGCAAAAGGTCGAAGAGTAAGGCCTTCGTCTCTTAGACCCTTCGATCCTTTTGACCTTCTTTAATCTCAATCCAAAACATTTTCACAAGGAGAAAAAAATGAACATAATACACAAGCGTTTCACTTTCATTTTTTGTCTCATCCTGATCCTGATCGCTTCGATTCATGCCCGGGCGGAAAGAGATCCACTGGCGTCATGGAATGATGGCACCGCAAAACAAGCCATTGTTGATTTTGTGGCCGCGGTGACCGACAAGGGTGGGTCCGATTATGTCCCGCCAGCCAAGCGCATCGCCGTCTTCGACAACGACGGCACCCTGTGGTCGGAGAAGCCCGCCTACTTCCAGCTTTTGTTCGCCATCGACCGCATCAAGGCGCTGGCGTCCCAGCATCCGGAGTGGAAGACGCAACAGCCGTTCAAGGCCGTGCTGGAGAATGATATCAAGGCTCTTGCCGCCTCCGGAGAAAAAGGGCTTATTCAGCTTGTCATGGCAAGCCATGCCGGTATGACCACCGATGAGTTTGAGCAGATTGTTACGGATTGGCTGGCCACGGCCAGGCATCCCAAATTCAAGCGACCGTATACCGATCTGGTATTTCAGCCGATGCTCGAGCTGTTGGCCCATCTGAGGGCCAATGGATTCAAAACCTTTATCGTTTCGGGCGGCGGCATTGAATTCATGCGTCCTTTCACGGAAAAAGTTTATGGTATCCCCCCCGAGCAGGTCATCGGCAGCTCAATTAAGACTAAGTTTGAACTTCGGGATGGCAAGCCCGTGCTTGTGCGGCTGCCGGAAATCTTTTTTATCGACGACAAGGCCGGCAAGCCGGTGGGCATCCAGAAATTCATCGGCCGTCGACCTATCGCCGCTTTTGGCAATTCCGACGGCGACCTGCAGATGCTCCAGTGGACCACAGCAGGCAAAGGAAAACGGTTCGGTCTTATTGTCCATCATACCGATTCCGAACGCGAGTGGGCCTACGACCGCAAGTCCCATGTCGGACGGCTCTCAGAGGCGCTCGACCAGGCTCAGACCGAGGGCTGGGTCGTCGTGAATATGAAAAAGGAATGGAAGGTGATCTTTCCTTTTCAGAGATAGATCATGGTTAAACGTTATTTTTAATATTCACAGGACAGGAGGGGTGTGGGGAATGAGGCACGTGATCTTGCCATCTATCTTTTAAGATATATTCGTAGTGAGCGTTTAGAAAAGATAGGTGAGGAATTTAATTGAAATAATTACAGTTCCGTTAGCAATGCAATCAGTAGGGTAAAAAGAAGGCTGCGAAGCAATAAGTTCAAAAAGCGTTATGGGCAAATATTAGATTCACTATAAAGAAAGGTCAATCAAAGATTTGACCCCTTTACAGGCCATGGACACCCTGGTGTGGGAGGGTGACCTGGTCATCAACCAACAAAAAAGAAATATTACAGGGGGGACTGACACCCTGTCCGGTGTGTATGAGGATGTCAGCTTGCATTTTTTTGCGGCTAACTTCCGCTGGTAGAATTCAAATCACCTATCTCTTGCTATGCATTAAACTGAGTGTCTACAATACTGGGGGGAGGATTAATTTTGATTTGCCTCAATTTTTTGGATGACATTGGATACATTTATCGGGTCCTGTTGGCCCCGGTGCTGGATTTTTTTTAAAGGAAAACCATTTTTTTTCATGTGCTTTTTTTTCAGCAATCATGGCTCTATGGCATCCAATACAGGTTTCATGGAAAGCATGATTGAAATAGGGTTTTCCAGGGGGCCATGGTTTTGCTGATTCTGGCAAAGTTGTTTTGGAATTTGGTCTTTTCTGGTCATGGCAGCCTGAAGTGCTGCAGCCTTTCACAGGTGACATCATATCCCACTCATGGTGGCAGGTATTACAGGTATAAATGAAGTGGTCTGAGTGTGGAAAAATTACCGGTGATCGTTTTCTTTTAATATGAGGCGGTGTATAAAGGGTCATAGTGCCCACGGGAAGGAAAAGGGCATCCATAGTTTTTTCTTCCGGGTCTTTGTCAGCGTTATTAACGGCTGCAACACTGGAAAAGCCTATAAGCAGCAGGGTAAAGTATAGAAAAATAACTACAATTGAATAGGGTTTCATTTTATAATTATTCTCCTGTTTTTCAATAGTTTCGCTAGTGCTTCAAGGGTATCTGCATCCAGGATATCGAACAAATTTTTCCCAGCCCACCCATGAAGCATCGTGCATCCGAACATCTTCAAAGCCAAGATAGCGGAGCATGAAAAATCCAGCCCCTGCCCATGTACCAGTGTTACAGGTCAATATCACGGTTTTATCCGGGGTAATGCCTCTATTTTTAAGGGAATAGAGCAATTGTTCAGGTGGTTTCAGGTCAGCATGATCCATGAAAAGACCAAACACGGGAAATTCCACTGAGCCTGGAATACTGCCGGCTTTAAGGGCATTGGGATGGCTGGCCAGTTTTTTGGACTGGTCAAGGGTTCTGATGTCGACAATGACCACATTGGGGGTATCCATATTTTTCTGGATAAAATGATTGTCCACGACAAATTCGGTTCGGGGCTTGATATCAAAGGTTGCAGCCTTTACGGGAGTCGGCTTTGTCGACAGAGGCAGGCCTGACAAACGCCAGGTCCGGATTCCACCTTTAAGGAATGAAAAAGTTTTTACCCCGGCATATTCCAGGACTGAAAGGGCAAAAGCGGCCCGCCATGCATCATTGTCATAGACCACAATATGGCTTGTACTGGAAACGCCTTTTTTGCCAAGGATATCTCCAATCTGATCAGGTTTGAGCAATTCCTGGGGTGTTTCTGAATCCCAGGGCCAGCGAAGCTCTGTAATGGGATCAAGGAAGACAGCACCTTCTATGTGGCCGGCATCATAGGATCCCTTGTCCCTGACATCCACCACAATGATCCCGGGGCTGCCAAGGTTTTCTTTGAGCCAGTTTACATCTACAATTCTCTCTTTTTTTACCCGGTTTGTATTAATGTCCACTGCTTTTGTTCTGGCCACCCTTGCCGGAACCCGGCTATCCGGTACCACAACAAGTCTGTTGGCAGCTTTTTCATAATCCAGAAGATCCTTGTCCTCAAGAAAAAGATCTCGGTTGCCGTGGCAATGATTGCAGTTTGCATTTTGCCAGGTTTTGCGTAGAATATTGTGGGGAGAGGTTCGTTTCCAGTTGGGAATCTTATCAAATTGATTCTGGACATTTTTACCATAATGTTCAAACAGCTTTTGATCTGCAGGTACATGCCTGACCAGCATATAGGTATAGGGAGCCCCGGGCTCTGTATTGTCCGGATTCAGACCGATTTTCATGGTTTCCAAATCCTGTTGATTGGTGTAATAGGGGAGGCCTTCCTTGTCATCTCCCGTATGACAGGAATAACAATTGGTGTAAGTCTGAGAATGGCAGACCTGGCATTGAACCTTGCCAATATGGATATTATGATCCCTGATGGAACCATAGACCAGATCCTTGTGGCAGTCCGTACACCTTGCCTGTTCAGGTAAATCGTATCGGTTCTTTGCATTTTTCGGGGCAGGAGCATGCATTTCATCGGCACCATGACAGGCAACGCAATGCATATTCCCTTTAAAGGCATGGACGTCTCCCTGTCCCCTTTTGCCTGCGTATTCATTGCCAATACGGCTGCCATGGCAGGCAGTGCACTGGTTGAGGAACTGGGGTTTGCGGTTGAAATTATGACCATCCACAAACCCGCCACCTACTGATTTAGGCCGGCTTACATGGCATCCGCCGCAACTGGTATGGCAATCTCCACAATGGCGCTCTCTTGCCATGTCCAGCATTTCCTGGTTTGATCCGTCAGAACGGCTGTCCACTATGGTTTTAAAAGTTGACAGGCTAAAGTGCAAAGAAGATGCTATCGTCTGGGTAATCTCTTCATGGCAATCAGAGCAGGCATCATCCAGATTGTTGATGGAGGGTTGGGGTATCATGCCCTTGTGGGCAACGGGTTTATCCATGCCGGATTCATTTCCGCCATGGCAGATACTGCACCCCACTTGACCGTGTTCCGAGTCTGTAAAATCCGTAGAGACCAATACCTTTTTTTGTGGCGCCAACGGCGTCACAGATCCGCCTCACCCAGTTCCCGATGTCATGGATGATTTTTTTGCGGTATCTTTGGACAGGCTTTGGGTCAGTTTTACTTCATATGTGTGGCAATCAATGCAACTGGAATTAGCAACAGCAGATTGCAAATGTATGGCTGAAATAAGAACCGACGATAAAAATAATAAAAGCAATAGTTTTATGGGTTTTATTATCCTCTCTGGCATAATAACCTTCTTCTCATTTAAGTGTAATTTGATTCCATTTGCTAACCAAGGTAATTCTTAAGATAGAAAGATACTTTTTGTCAAGAGTAATCCCTCAACCTTTACCCC
>JAIWHJ010000167.1:0-5076 GCA_048629695.1 Promethearchaeota archaeon | reverse complement strand
ATAATCAAAAAGGGGAAGAATAGGGGACAGACCACGTTTATACGTAACCCTCCTTCTTCTCTGTTTTCTTTCGCGGCCTGCCTGCTTTTCCGGGAGTTACCCGGCAGCCAAGCATGGCGGCTATTTCTTTTCCCTACCCTGTTTCCTACCTTTACGCCTCAAAAAAAAACGCTCAACACATGAAATATGCGCTGAGCGTTGAAATTACAAATGGTCGGGACGAGAGGATTCGAACCTCCGACCCCAGCGTCCCGAACGCTGTGCTCTACCAGACTGAGCCACGTCCCGACCCGGACATTTTTTTCGGTTCTGAAAAAAATATTGCAAAAGAGCAATACCGGATTTTTTTCCAGAAGCATCAATTGTCACAATTGAGTGCCATTTTTCATAAAACAAATCAAGTAGTTATTGAAAAAATGGTGTTGAGATTTTAATTTTTCAGGCAATTATTTTAACCAGTCGCCCCCACGAATCTTGTCAATGGTACATGGAATGCACCCTACAGGCTAACAGGCTAATAACAGCTAGCTAGTTGACGGCGTCAGCGAGTTTGCTTCCTGCTTTAAAACGTGCAACTTTTTTTGCCTTGATTTGTATCTCTTTGCCGGTCTGAGGATTGCGACCTTTACGCGCGGACCTTTTTGTTACGGAAAAAGTACCGAAACCTACCAGTGTCACCTTGTCACCGGAACTGAGTGCATCCGTAATTGTCTCAAGAAGACCATTAAGAGCATTATCAGCCGCTGCCTTACTGATTTCGCCCGCTTTTGCCATGCTGCTAACCAATTCGCCTTTGTTCATACGTTTCCTCCTGATGAATGTTATGATTTTTGGTCAAAAAAATTTTATTTTTATCCGTATGGTTAGTGTCCATATCATAAAGCGACTTACTAATATGTCGTATGAATGTCAAACGAAATTCCGCACTATTTTATAAATTTTTAAAATTTACGATTCAGCATAAAATGATATCTAATCTTTCGGAAAGATCAAGAAAAATTTTATTCATTCCCTGCCCTGAAAAATAATTTATAACATTGGTCCGTACGTTTGGTTCAGAAAACCTTTTAATATCGCCTGAGATCAGTTCCAGCCCGGCGTGGTCTTTGTAAAGTCGCACCCTGCAGCCGAAGAAACCTAGTGAATTCAGAAAACTCTCGCACCTGGCAATTGTTTCTATTTTGGTTTCAGATATAATTGATCCGGTGGGGATACGAGTTGCGAGACAAGACGAGGATAGATGGTTCCAGTTGCTGAGGCCCAGTTGTCTGCTTACACAGCGGACATCCGTTTTTGTGAATCCTGCTTCAGCCAGGGGAGTCTTTACCCCTAGTTCACGTATTGCACGGAGACCCGGCCGGTCATTGTTATTTAAATCATCGGTATTCGTGCCGTCCAGGAGTACCGGGATGTCTTGATCGGCTATGATTTTCAGAAACAGGGAATATATCCTGTGTTTGCAGAGATAGCAACGATTATGCGGGTTATCTGTGAATTTTCGCCATGAGAGGAGATCAACATCGATTGTGATAAGCCGGCACCCGATTTCCTCGGCCATAGAAATGGCGCGTTCCTTTTCTTTACGGGTTTGCAGTCTCAAGGAGGCGGTAAGGGCCACGACTCTGCCGCGTCCCAGAGCATCCATGGCCGCCTTAACTACAAGAGAACTGTCAACTCCACCGGAAAAGGCTACGGCAACAGCGCTCGATGAGCCGATCACTGCCTTTAATGCCTCAAATTTTTTATTCAATAGAAGGAAATAATATTACAGGTTTTTCGATACGGAAATCGCCGTCCAAAATCCACTTTTTCAGGGTCTCCGCAATTTCACGGGCCCTCACCACGCTTGAGATCGGCGCAGTGGCAACAGTTTTTCCGTTCACCTCAATCTGCCCGCTTTTCAGTTCCGCGTAACTTACCTCACCATAGTTTCTTGTAACTCCGTGGGAGTAATCATAAGAATAGTCAACAACCTGGGTATAGATATCCGAATCGGAAACACCCGTAAACGCTGCCATATCTTCGTTCAACACCGGAATTGGGACTCCAAGCCCCACGGCCATTGTGTTGCCGTATCCCTGCATGCTGACTCCCTTGATCCAGCGGGAAGACATCTGTTTAAGGTCTCCCTGAACCATCATGGTGCCCGCCGGCCTTCTTGGGGTTCCATTGTCGGATCTCAGAACAGCGGGGTTGTGTTGGGTGCCGTGCCATGTAACGTAACCAATGCCGCCTCCAAGGAAGATCCTGGTGCCAAGCCCGATGGTTCTGTATAAGGGATCATTCATAAGCGGACTCAACTCTCCGGCGCTGCAATAGGTGACATTTCGTCCATTGGACTTTAAAATACCCATGTATGTATAAATTGTCCGCTCGGACAGATTGATCGCACAGTTATAATTCTGATACCCATTTCTCGGGTTCAACAGCAGGGCATACGGCAGGTCATCCAGGGTGATCTCTTTTTCAATTTTTCTGTTAGGATAGCAGTCTGTTCCATATGATTCGGCCACCAGGATTACCTTTTTCCCGGCTACCAGGTCCTCGATTACATGTCCTCCGCCGTAACGAAACTCACCGGGAAAGACCTTGTTCAACGGATCATCCTTCATAGGTTCCGTTGCGCCGATATATGTATCAACCGCAGCCAACCCGCCGTAGGCAGGGACATCGTTGAGCCAGACCTTGGATGCCCTGAGCGTGGGATTGGAATGACCGAAATTTATTATTGCCCCTGAAGAACACATGGGTGAAAACGTGCCGGTCGTGACCACGTCCACCTTATGGGCAGCTTTGACCGCACCGTTTTTACGGACAATTCCGACCATTTCTTCGGCCGTGACTACTACCGCCTCACCGGCCTTGATCCGGGCATTTATTTCGTCAAACGATTTGTTGACTTCAAAAGTCCTCACAATGTCCATCCCTAAGCGAGCCTCAGTCCATGACCGAGAGCACTTGATGACCCGCCTTTTTCAGCTCGCTGACAACCGATTCCAGATCACCACATTTTTCAAGTCTGAAGTAATGCACCTTGGAATTCGCTGAGTTACTTTCAGTTGCCACGCTGATGATTTCGCAGTCATGCAGATTTATGATCCTGGTAACGTCTTCAATCCCGCTTTTTCCTATTATCACGTCGATACGGGAAGAGGCTGTAAGCAAGCCCATGACCTGAATAAAGGCTGAAAGAAGGTCTGAGCCCGTAATTACTCCCACAAGCTTTCCGTCCTTAAGAACAGGTAGACCGCCGATCTTATGTTTATGAATCAAACGGGCCGCTTCTTCGATACTGGCATCTGCATCGATGGTAACAGGCTTTACAACCATTACCTGATGTACGGATATATCTTCCACCATGGAAGGAAAGAAAAACTGTTTTATATCACCTTCCGTGATGAAACCGACAAGCTCTCCCTCGTCGATCACGGGAAGATGACGAATCGAGTGGCGCTTCATTAAGTCAATGGCCTCCTGAAGCAGCGCGGCCCTCCCAATGGTTATCGGTTTTTTCTGTATCCAGTTCTTAACTTTCATGGCAATAATTTCAATTCCGATCGAATGGGTTTAGTATGAATAAGACATTTATGCTCTCACACTGATTTTGTGACAGTAAAATATTATGCGATTTATTTCAAGTCAGAATAAATTATGGTTTATTTCACGGCACAATTGCCTTTTTTCCTTTCCAACCGGCTCAAATTATCGTAGATTGTAATGTTTTCTAATGGCATTTTCGAATAGAAATCAATTATTAAGGAGTAACGATCGGTGATCGGTATGTCTTCCAAGAAGAGTAAACAAACTAAGGGGCCGGCCTCTGCGGACGATAAGTCTCCTCAGGACAAACTCGTAACGGTCAGGGACAGGATTGATTCAATTGATGACCGGATACTTGCGCTGTTAAAGGAACGGCTCCATTGCGCCAGGGAGATCGGTCAACTGAAAGCCGGGGGGAACCGTGCAAAGTGGGACCCTTTGCGTGAGAGACAGATATTTGACCGATTAAAGAAAAATAACAAATCCGAGTTTCCGGAAGAGTCACTTATCAGCATATTCCAGGAACTGATTACGACCTGTCGCCTCTCTCAACGGGAAGTGGATGTGGCTTATCTGGGACCGGAAGCGACATTTTCCCATCTGGCAGGCGTTAAATATTTCGGTCATTCGGCCATTTATCGCCCAATGGAGACTATTGAAGACATTTTCGAGGAAACGGAAAGGGGTCGAGTTCGATATGGAATAGTCCCGGTGGAAAATTCCATTGAGGGCTCTGTTTTTTCCACGCTCGACTCTTTTATGAAATACACGGTCAAGGTCTGCGGGGAACTGCAGCTGGCCATTTCTCATAATCTGGTCTGCCGCTCCGGCAATATCGAGGATGTACAGACCGTTGCCTCCCATGCCCAGCCTTTGGCCCAGTGCCGCGAATGGCTGAAGAAAAATCTGCCCAGCATTCCGACCCTGCCTGTCTTTTCCACCGGTGCCGCAGCCCAGATGGCAGCCAACAATCCCAATATCGGTGCCATTGCCTCCTCGCTTGCCATCAAAACCTATGACCTGCAGGTGGTAGTCAACGGTATTGAAGATTATCAGGGAAATACCACCCGTTTTCTTGTTATCGGCAGCAAGTCGCCAAACAAGAGCGGCAATGATAAGACCTCGGTCCTCCTCGGCCTCATGGATCGTCCCGGCGCCCTGAACGAGGTGCTCACCGTGCTGTCTGCCAAGAATATCAACCTGGGCAAGATCGAATCGCGACCGATTAAGGGTAAACAGTGGAAGTACCTGTTCTTCCTTGACATGATTGGGCACATTGAAGACCCGGCCATTTTTGAGGCGTGTAACATTCTGCAACAGATATGCGCCTATTACGAATGGCTCGGCTCCTATCCACTGGCTGACAACCTTGACCTGGGCATCGGTTCCTAAAGAAAACCACGCAGCCTTACCGTAGAAACGACCTGTTCACCATGCCACTTCTTCTCAGCGGCCAGAGCCTGACCAAGGCCTTTGGTGTGCAAACCCTGTTCACCAACATCAATCTGGTCATTCATTCCGGCGACCGTATCGGCC
>JAIWHJ010000166.1:0-5080 GCA_048629695.1 Promethearchaeota archaeon | reverse complement strand
AGTCTGCGCTTATCCTGCTGATCAGCCTGCTCACCTCCCTGTGAAGCGCCCCGCAGGAAGTGCCCTTGGGGTGCGGCTGCCAAACATTTACAATTTGGTGGTTCCAGCTATTTTCCGACATAAAGCCGAATATTTACTTATTATTTGAATTTAATCTAATAATTACCGTATAATAGGTTCAGAGGTTCAAGGGTTAACAAACTTCTGATGCTTGATGAAGTACTTCACTTTAAGAATTCTGCTGTTCGATATTCGACATTCTTTTTTTGTTTTGTAACTTTTTTGTATTACATCCTGGCCCGCCGATCAGGGGCGGGCCTTTTTTTCAATAACCGGAGGAATTATGTCGCCAAACGGGTTGTATATCCAGCATTTCAGTGTCCACGGACTGGTAAGGGGCACGTCTCCTGAACTGGGACGCGACGCTGATACGGGCGGTCAGGTTAAATATGTTCTGGAACTTACAAAATCTCTTGCCGATCATCCTGATGTGGACAGGGTGGATCTGCTGACCCGCCTGATTGTGGACAAAACCGTTTCCAGGGATTATTCACGCACACCTGAACCATTAAATAAAAAATCTCAAATCATCCGTTTACAATGCGGCGGAAGAAAATATATCAGAAAGGAACTGTTGTGGACCCATCTGGACGAATTCGTTGACAAGACCCTGAGATATATCAAGTCAGTGGGACGCATTCCTGATATCTTTCACGGCCATTATCCCGACGGCGGGTACATTGCCCGTGAGCTTGCCTCAATTTTCGGGGCTCCCTTTATTTTCACCGGCCATTCCATGGGCCGCCACAAAAAAGAAAAACTGATTGCCGACGGCATGAGTCCCGAGGATATCAACCGGCGTTATCACATAGATTTCCGGATTGATGTTGAAGAAAGGATCATCAAGGAGGCTGAGCAGATCATCACAAGCACAAATCACGAGATTAAAAAACAGTACGGCCTGTATGATAATTATTCCACAGGGCGCTATAACGTGATTCCACCCGGAATCGATATCAAGACTTTTTATCCATATTATGACACCCACCTGGAACTGCGTCTCGACGATGAGACGTCAAAACAGGCGCACATGGCCCTGCTGCACGAACTGCACCGCTTCTGGGTCAGGCCGGACAAACCTTTCATACTTGCCCTCTGCAGGCCTGACCAACGGAAAAACATAGCAGGCCTTGTAACCGCATACGGCGAGGACAAGGACCTCCAGGCCATTGCCAACCTGGCAATATTTGCAGGAATCCGCAAAAACATAACCGTGATGGAGGAAAACGAGAGGAACGTGCTGACCGAGATGCTCCTTCTGATGGACCGTTACGATCTGTACGGCAAAATGGCCATTCCCAAAAAACACGATTTCACCATCGAGGTGCCTGAGCTTTACCGGTTATGTGCGGACAGCAATGGCGTGTTTGTAAATCCCGCGCTGGTGGAGCCGTTCGGCATAACTCTGATTGAGGCCGCCTCAACCGGCCTGCCCATAATCGCCACCAGGGACGGGGGACCGGCCGACATCATCCGAAACTGCGAAAACGGCTTGCTTATCAATCCCACCAGTTCCGGAGAAATCGCTGCGGCATGTAAAAAATTACTGGTTGATCCGGATATCTGGAAAACATACTCAAGCAACGGTATCAACGGAGTGCGAAGCCATTATGCATGGGAATCTCACTGCGAAAAATACATTGGTGTAATAAAAAAGGTGATTAAATATATGCCCGAGGCGGAACTCGCATCAGTCAAGGACCCGAAATCCCTGACAATCGGTCATCGCCTGACCAGCGCCAAGCGCCTCCTGATCACAGATATCGACAACACGCTTGTGGGCGACGAATCATCACTTAAAGAATTGTTGGATCTT
Organism: Promethearchaeota archaeon; assembly: GCA_048629695.1. GTDB lineage: Bacteria > Desulfobacterota > Desulfobulbia > Desulfobulbales > DAOVYS01 > DAOVYS01. The sequence continues at coordinate 3,204 of JAIWHJ010000166.1, read as the reverse complement.
CTTAAAGCCAATCAGAACTCGATCAGTTGGGGAGTGGCAACAGGACGCTCCCTTGAAATGACTCTCGATGCCTTGGAGAAAAACGAAGTGCCCATACCTGATATAATCATCTGTTCCGTGGGCACTGAAATATTCTACGGCCCCCATCTTACGCCTGACAAAGGCTGGCAGCAGCACCTGGCATACAAATGGAATCCCGGCCTGATCAAAAATGAGCTTAAAGAATTTGATATGGCTGAGATCCAGGAGCCTGAATCCCAGACCAGGTTCAAAATCAGCTATTACATCAATCCGGAGGAGGACCCTGAAGTGGTCGTAAAGGTACACCAGACGCTTCAGGCAAAAAAAATACGGTATAATCTCGTCTATTCCCTGGGCCAGTATCTTGATATCCTTCCATTCAGGGCATCCAAGGCAAAGGCGGTGCGGTATCTGAGTTACAAGTGGGAAGTTCCCCTGCCGAACATAATGGTCTGCGGAGATTCGGGTAAGGATAAAGAAATGCTCAAGGGCGACACAAGGGGAGTTATTGTGGGGAACCACAGTGACGAGCTGGAATCTTTAAAGGGCTTACGGGGAACATATTTCAGCAAACAGAAATATGCCGCCGGCATCCTTGACGGCATAAATCATTACAGATTCCTGGAGTATAGGTAAGAGACTCAAAAAAATGATCAAATCACTGAATAGTTACATTGATGATCCGGAAATCCCGTTTCTCCAGGATTTCCTTTTCTCACTCCAAAAACCTGATCCTCCCATCATACTGCAGAACGATATACTGCGCGCATTTCAGCAATATGTGGACAGCAATCCGGATCGTCCGCCAATGTCCAGCTCCATGCGATTCCTTAAAAAGGTGCAGGAAATCCTTCACCTTGGCGACAGGTTGATCCTGGTTTACCGCTATCGGAAGGCAAACTGCCGCATTTACACCTTTACCGGCTCAGGCCCGGTCCTGCAACAGATGACAATAGAAAAGTTCCTCTCCATCAAGGAACGGGAAATGTGCCCCGATCTGAAGCCCCATCAGCATACAATGGAGATTAACCTGGAACCATTTTATGATTACGGCCCAAACCTTAAAGATCCGGACACGATCGGAAACGGAATCATTCACTTAAACAGGTACATGTCAGGCAACCTCACCAGACAGTCCGAAAAATGGAACCATACCCTGTACGAATTTTTAAAACTCCATCACCTTCACGGCCAACAACTGCTGCTGGACGGAAAAATAATTCGCAACACAAAAGAACTTGAAGGGGCTCTTGAGGATACCGTGGATTTTCTCGAACGTTGCGACCATCCTCAAGACCTTGACCGTTTGAAAAAAAAGCTCAAGGAGATGGGATTCCTGGATGGATGGGGAGACACGGCGGAACGGATGCTTGAGACAATCAACCTGCTGCAGGACATCCTGGAACAGCCTGACGGGAAGATCATGGAAGAATTTCTGTCCAGGATTCCCATGGTTTCAAAGGTGGCCCTGATCTCTCCCCACGGCTGGTTCGGGCAGAAAGGTGTCCTGGGACGCCCTGACACCGGCGGCCAGGTTGTCTATATACTGGACCAGGCCAGGGCTCTTGAACGTTACCTGAAAAAAGACATCGAACTTGCCGGCCTTCATATTGAGCCGAAGATCCTGATCATAACAAGATTGATCCCGGAAAACGATGGCACAACATCCGACCAGAGGCTCGAAAAAGTAGATAACGCGAACAACGTATGGATTCTCCGTGTTCCTTTCAGGGATCAGGCCGGAGAGATCGTGCCGCATTGGATGTCGAGATTTAAGATCTGGCCCTATCTTGACCGTTTCGCCATTGATGTTGACATGGAAATCCGAGCCGAACTGCAGGGTCTGCCTGATCTTATCGTGGGTAATTACTCGGACGGAAACATGGTGGCAACCTTACTCTCCAAAAAAATGGGCGTGATTCAGTGCAACATCGCGCATGCCCTTGAAAAATCAAAATATCTGTTCAGCGACCTCTTTTGGAAGGATTTTGAAAATGAATATAACTTCTCAGTCCAGTTCATGGCTGATCTTATCTCCATGAACCTGGCCGACTTTATTATAACCAGCACGAGCCAGGAGATCACGGGCACAGACAGTTCAATCGGCCAGTACGAATCATACCAGTTTTTTACAATGCCCGGACTGATGAAGGTGAACAGCGGGATCGATCTCTTTCACCCGAGGTTCAATGTTATCCCGCCCGGTGTAAACGAAGACATCTTTTTCTCATGCCGGGCCACTGAACAAAGACAGGCCGACAAAACAAAATGGATAAACAAATTGCTCTTTGAGCTGGAAGATGAAGAGAGTTTCGGCCATCTTGACAATCCTGAAAAAATCCCCATCTTCTCGATTGCAAGGCTTGACCATATCAAGAACCTGACAGGCTTTGTCGAGGCCTTTGGCCAAAATGAAAAATTGAGAAAACTTGCAAACGTCATAATTATCGCAAGTGTTATTGATCCCAATCTTTCACAAGACGGCGAAGAGGCGGAAGAAATCAAGAAAATGCACAACCTGATCGAGAAATATGAGCTGACAAGCCAAATCCGATGGCTGGGCAAATTCCTCTCAAAAGAGGATACCGGCGAGGTTTACCGGGTTATAGCCGACAGAAAGGGCGTCTTTGTCCAGCCCGCCCTGTTTGAGGCCTTTGGCCTGACAATCCTTGAAGCCATGCATTCCGGCCTGCCCGTGTTTGCCACCCAGTTCGGCGGGCCGCTGGAGATCATTGAAGACGGAAAAAGCGGCTTTCTTATAAACCCAACCGACTATGATTCCATGACTGAAAAAATATATGAGTTCATCGCGAAATCCCTGGAAAACCCAAAGCACTGGGAAGAACTCTCAAATTTCGGGTTAAAGCGCGCCCAGACAAATTTTACATGGGAACTGTACTGCAACCGGCTGACCCGGCTTACAAAGGTGTATGGATTCTGGCGGTATTCAACATCCGAATTTGCAAAATCAAGACTTGCCCAGTATTGCCACTTGCTTTATCATCTCTTTTTCATTACAAGAGCCAAGATGATTGAATGATGAATGATGAATGATGAATGATGAATGAGTTCATTCGGAGTATACGCTTACCTGGTTTAGTACCTTAGAAAATATTTTCGTGAAGGTACTTATACCCCTTGTATGGTGTTTTTAATAAAGAAACAATACAAAAACAATGATGG
>JAIWHJ010000165.1:0-5115 GCA_048629695.1 Promethearchaeota archaeon | reverse complement strand
CGCTGGCGCAGGGCCACGATCATAGCGCCGCCGGTGGCATCGCGGATGCGGCTGGCGTGGATGGCGGCGCCCTCCAGGGATGAACCAATGGCGACGACGATTTCCTCGAGCAGCAATTCGAGCTCTTCGTCGTGCATGACGAGTTCGAGGAATTCGACGATCTCAAGCAGCTCTCCAGCTGGTTCGTCGAAGAGCGCTTCATGAAATCTATCGGGATCGCCTATCGGTATGACGGAGACCACGGGATCGTGTTCGCTTTCCCCCTGTTTATAGTGAAGAACTTCGAGGAGCCGATGAGCGGCGGCTGGACTTCGCAAAAGCCAACCACTCCGAGGGAAAACCCTCCACCCAGGGCAGCACCGTAGACCGCCGCATCGGGGACGATTCCGGCGAGCGCTGCAGCGCCACCTCGATGAACGCGGAAACCCGACACGCGTTCGTCCATCACCAACAACACACCGTTGTCACGACATGCCTCGGCGATCTCCTGCAGCACTCCGTCCGGCGGCGGCACGACCCCAAAGCGGCCCATCAACGGATCGACAATGAGTGCCGCGAGCTTCGTACTGCCGCTGGTAAGAGCGGCAATGATCTTTGGTACATCCCAGCCCCTGACCTCGCGGATCGGGTTGCCCGGATCGATGGCGAGCTCAGCCGGAGCGCCAACCCGCAATGGCGCGCCACCGTCGAGGACCAGAAACCGTTTCTTCCCGGTCGTCTGGCGGGCCCATTGGAGAACGTGGCGGAACGCATCGTCCTGGCTTCGACAGAACCACCAGCTCACCGCCCACGGCAGAAACCGGCCCAAGGTCTCCGCCAGGTCGACCTCCTGCGGTACGTGGAAACCTTCCGGAACGCCGCCGGCCAGGACCTTTCGAACCGAGTCGAGGACAAACTGGTTGGCGTATCCGACGATGGTGGCACCGCCGGCACCGATGTAGTCGATGTAGCCGACGTTGTCGATATCAAAAACTCTCGGCCCCTCGGCCTTTTGGGCAACCAACACACGGTCGGTGCCTGAACGAAGGACCGGCACCGAAACCGCTTTTTTAATCAATTCGTCTTGACGTCGACCCATCGCGGTCAGTAATCCTTCTCATCCTGGTCGCCATCTCCCCAGAAGAAGAACCCTCGACACCGGGCGCTACAGAATGTCCGACCGAAGTCCAACTTCGAACAGTATTCGCAGTACTGCTGCGCACAGATGAAGGAGGTCTCCAGCTTGTTCTCAGGCACCCGAAGGCCGCACAGCGGGCACTTTACTAATTTCTCTTCAGGTGCTTCGAACTCCATCGCTTTGAGTATATAGCTATTAGCCGTTAGCTGTTAGCTAAAGAAATCAATAAGAAATACCGTAAGCTAAAAGCTATAAGCTAACGGCTAACAGCTTTTTAAAAATCGAGGAGTAATATAATGATAGATCTTCATACCCATTCCCTGTTCAGTGACGGCGAACTGGTTCCGGCGGAACATCTGCGTCGAGTGGAAGTGATGGGATACAAGGCCATTGCAATTACCGACCACGCCGATTCGTCAAACATTGACTTCATCATTCCGCGCCTGATAATGGCTGCAGAAGATTTAAACCGATTTTCCAAAACGCGCCTTATTCCCGGAATTGAACTGACACATGTGCCGCCGGGCCTGATTTCCGAATTGACCGAACAGGCGCGTGAACTTGGCGCCGGTCTGGTCGTGATGCATGGGGAGACCGCAGTGGAACCTGTGGCCCCCGGGACCAATATGGCGGCGCTTGAGGCAGGTGTGGATATACTTGCACATCCCGGTTTTATTACCAGGCAAGAGGCTGAACTTGCCGCAAAAAAGGGAATTTTTCTCGAACTTTCAGGAAGAAAAGGCCACTCGCTTACAAACGGTCATGTGGCGAAACTTGCAAAAGAAACAGGCGCACGAATGATTGTAAACTCGGATTCTCATGGGCCTGACGATTTTTTAACTGCCTATATGGCGGAAATAGTGGCCCTTGGCGCCGGACTGGATATATCTGAATACGAAAACATAAAAAAAGAGGTAAATGCGTTTGTGGATAAAATATTTTTTGAAAAAAAATCTTAAATTTCATTAACATAAAAAAAGTATTCTATGCTAGAATTATTATCAGGAAAAAAGTTAGAAAAATAATTTCAAATATTATTACAAAAAGGGGGGTGATATTTATTGGCTATTATGAGGCTGAAATAAAATGTCCTCTAAATAATTAGATTTGGAATGCTGTATATAATTCAACGTATAGAAAATTTGTAACCGAAAATTTTACTTTGAGGGAAGTTATTTCGTCCCCCATCACTAAGCAAACAGGAGGTTAATTAATTATGTCACGAATGATCAAAACAACCCTGGCACTCGGCTTGATGGCATTCATATTCGCTTCACCGGTTATGGCCGCTTCCGACTTTGGATTTCCGTCCGAATGGCAGAGCTGGGAAAAGATGAAAGAATATCCATTCCCGTGCGATAACTTGGCAGGATTAACTAAAGTGGTGCAAAACGTGGGAACAATCTATTGTCCTCTCTTTACGGAAACCAGTGTAATAGGCATTTACGCCAAACCGGAAGCCAAGGCGGTTTTAGATGGAAAAGCAACGGAATATCCTGACGGAGCAAACTTCATCTTTTCAATCAGCAACGTAAAGGACTTGGGAGACATCATCCTTGTCAAAGGACATGATCTGGGAGCGCCTGTACTTGGAGTATACAAGGTAGACGGCACAGATATCGAAGGAGCGGCAAAAGCGATCACTAAAAATACTTGTATCTCCTGCCACGATGCCTATTGCCGTCCTCACGGAGTTTGTTCCGATCAGCCATGGAATAATCTCTAGTAACAATCGTATTTCCTACCCCAGAAACATCTTCGCTTTTGGGTAGATGTTATAAGTTGCTCAAGTTTCAGGTTCAAAGGTTTATTTGGTTCTCATAACCATGAACCACCTGAACCTTTGAACCCTGAACCCTTGAAGGAGTTATAAGAATGACTAAAAAAACAATACCCATCAAATGGCTTGTTTTTACCGTTTTTTATGTTGTCGGTGGGCTTTGTTGTGTCGGAATCGGAATTGCCTGGTATCAAAACGAAAAAAATATCCGCTCATCCGGATTAATTGAAAAATTTGAATTAAGTCTCAAGCCCATTACCATGGTAGCCGAAACTTGTATTTCCGCATTTAACTACTACATCCTGGCTAACGAAGATTTTATTAAATTGTTTCACCTCGAACCATCACTGCTTTTTTTCAAAATAGAAGGTATATCAGATGCGGATGAACCTTTTGAATTTTCTTACAGCTCACACAAAAAGGTAGGCGGCTACTCTGACTTTCCCAAGCTTTACAAAATTCTTCCTACGGATTCTCCTGAACGAAAGGAGAAAAAAGAAAAGTTAAATCAAGAGATTATGCAGAAAGTGGAAGAATACCGGAAGCAAATTTCAGAATATAAACGGCCCGCTGAATTAAATCAGAAAAAAATATTTTACAATAACGAAAACCATCGAATGTATATGCTTATAAAAACAAGCAATAAGAATAAAGGCACGGTATGGGCGGTATTCGATGCGGCAGAGCTTGCCAGGGCCAAATATGACGTTTTGAAAAAAGTGCTTGTAATGGGCCTAATTGCCATTCTGGCGCTCATATTGCCGGCTCTGACAATAGCTCAACTCATAGCCGGACCTTTGAATCGGCTGGTCAAGCAACTCACGCAACAGGTTGAAGACCTTGATTTTTCAAGACCCATAGCTGTTGATACCTTTATCAGCGATATTAACCAGGTAGTTACAATCATGAACTGGTTAACGCAAAAACTGAACGATGCGATTTCACAAGCGCAAAAATCCGCATTTGGGGTCGGGAAAAGGGCCGGTGAACAGGCTGCCGCAGTGGAGGAGACATCTGCATCCATGGAAGAGATGTCCACTATGACCAAACTGAATGCGAACAATGCACAGGAAGCAAACAACTTAATAGAAAAAGTTTCTCAGGAAATCCAACAGTCCAATAATTCAATAAAATCCTTGATACATGCAATGAAAGATCTTTCAGAAGCTAGTAATAAAACAGCTAAAATTGTCAAAACCATCGATGAAATCGCCTTTCAGACAAACCTTCTTGCACTCAATGCGGCAGTGGAAGCGGCGCGCGCGGGAGAAACCGGGGCAGGCTTTGCCGTAGTAGCTGATGAAGTCAGAGCCCTTGCTCAACGATCGGCCGAAGCTGCCGGCAATACCGCGGTCTTGATCGAGAACACCGTAAAAAAGATCAATGAGAGTAACGGGTTGGTAAACAGCACGAGCGGGATATTTGAGCAGCTTACAAACAGTAGTAAAAAGGCAACAATACTTATCAAGGAAATTGCAGCGGCCTCACAGGAGCAGTCTCAAGGAATCGGACAAGTCAACTCAGCATTAATAGAAATGGATAAAACAACCCAGGAAAACGCTGCCCTTGCCGAAGTACTGTCAAACTGCATGTCGGCATTCATGACGGATTATTCAACGGTTGAAGAATAAGTAGTTAGTCAATCTCCTCTATCTTACAATTTCCTGCCAGTTAATTATGCGGTCATTCCCTCGGTAGATGCCGAATCCGGCCTCGGCTGACGGATCAGGCAAGAGGTAGGCCGGGAAGGTAAAGGTGAAGTTCACCTCGCCGCCGGGCTCGCCCTGGTCTCCAGTCGGTGTAACAGTGATATTGCCGTAGCCGCTGTTCAGTGTAACCGGCGAAACAGGCGAATCGGTTGTTGTTACTCCGTCAACAGCATCGGTTGATGATGAGTATGTGTAAGACGTACATCCGTCGTCTGTATTCACCACCCAGTCTGATCCATCATAATATTCCACATAAACCGGAATTTCCAGTGGCCGCAGGTTGTCCACCGGCCCATATGTATTGTCGGCCGCTGCTCGGCCGTACCGGATTTCCGATCCGGCAGGGCTGATATCTTTTGCAGTTCCAAGATCGTTGGCGGCCACACCGTCGCCATCACTTACCGCAGTGAGTTTGATGTCGATTCCAGGCGTAAACGGGCCGACCATGGCGTTTGAGTTGCGTGTATAGGTAAAGGTGTCATTCCCAAGGGTGTAGATCACAGGGTTAC
>JAIWHJ010000164.1:0-5122 GCA_048629695.1 Promethearchaeota archaeon | reverse complement strand
GTTCGTAGCTTTTAGCTGTTTAGCTTAACAGCTAAATAGCTCGCCCGTAGGGCGTTATGTTCATGTATCGGAAAAACAAAATTTCTGTCCATTTGTTAGAAATCAATTTGTAATATATGGTTCGTAGCTTTTAGCTGTTTAGCTCAACAGCTTAACAGCTCAATAGCTCAATAGCTCGCCCGTAGGGCGTTATGTTCTACTATCCAAGGTTAATCGAAAAACTGAGCAAAACATTCAAAGTTTGGCGCATGATAGGCAAAAACAACTCATACACCAACATTATTTGCAAAAAAAACACCTCCCTGTTACAATCCCGGCAACTAAACGTTCACCATGTGTAAAAAAGGTTAAAAATACTCTGCACATACCACGATCATGACCACGAAAGACCCTGTTTACCTCATTGACGGCACAGCTTACATTCATCGCGCCTATCATGCAATCGCCCATCTTTCCAATAAAAAGGGACTTCCCACCAACGCGGTCTTAGGTTTCACAAATATCCTTCTACGGGTCATCCGGGAAAAGAAACCGCGTTTTCTGGCCATTGCCTTTGACGTTAAAGGCCCGACATTCAGACATCAAATTTTCCCCGATTACAAAGCCGATCGTCCTCCCATGCCCAAAGACCTGGCAATCCAAATCCCGTATGTAAAAAAAGTCGTACAGGCCAACGGCATTCTTTGCCTTGAAATGGCCGGGGTTGAGGCTGATGACTTGATAGCAACCGCTGCCCGGTCGTTTGAAAAAATCGGCCAACCGGTGGTCGTGGTCACCGGAGATAAGGATCTGCTTCAACTGGTATCAGACACTACCGCCTTCTGGGATCCCATGAATGACAGGACCATGACTCCTCAGACTGTGCATGATAAATATAATGTACCTCCTTGCAAACTCCTGGATCTCTTTTCTCTTATCGGAGACAAGGTAGACAATATTCCCGGAGTACCGGGGGTCGGCCCCAAAACAGCGGAAAAGCTTATAAATGAATACGGCTCTATTGAAAACCTTTTCAACAATCTGGCCAAAATTTCAAAAAAGAAACTAAAAGAAAATCTGACCGAAAATAGAGATCAGGCATTTTTCTCAAAAAAATTAATCCGTTTAAAAGAAGATGTGGAAATTCCCGAATCTCTTGAATCATATCAGATTCCGGCGCCGGATGTCACAGCGCTCAGAGAGATTTACAGGGAGTTGGAGTTTTCCAAACTCCTGAAATCCGAACTGCCTGCCCGGGATCTCAACAAAGAGGGATTCAGGCTTGTACAGACAAACAATGAACTCAGTCGCCTGGTCAAACTTTTAAAAAAGGCAAATATCCTGGTACTTGACACCGAGACCACCTCTCTGGATTCACTGACCGCGGATCTGGTAGGAATCTCTATATGTACCGGGACTGATCAGGCTTTTTACATCCCCCTCGGACACAGGGACAGTGATTCCAATCTGCTCGAAAATCAACTTGAGCCCGGGACGGTTTTAAATACACTTCAACCCTTTCTTACGGCCCCTGCCCTGCCCAAGATCTGCCACAACCTGAAATTTGACTACCAGGTCCTTGAAACCCACGGGGTCCGGCTTGCAGGCATACTGTGGGATACGATCATCGCCTCCTACCTGCTTGACCCATCCCGAAGAACTCACAAACTGGATGATCTCTGCCTCGAACACCTGGACCGGAGCCTGACCTCATTTGACCAGGTCACTGAAAGCGATAAACGTAAAAATTGTTTCGCCTATGTCACACTCGACAACGCAAGAGATTATGCCTGTGAAGATGTCCTGGCAACATTGCTTTTGTGGGACATATTCAGGCCCAGGCTTGAATCCCTTGACCTTTGGAAACTCTTCTCTGATGTTGAAATGGAGCTTGTCCCCATATTATCCAAGATGGAGCGGACCGGTGTAATTGTAAACCCCGCGATTCTTAAAGAGATATCAGCCGAATTCAGCGACAAAATCTCAGACCTGGAGGAAAAAATCTACCACCTTGCAGGCGGACCGTTCAATATCAATTCACCACGCCAAATCGGTGAAATCCTGTTTGACAGGCTGAAACTCCCCCACGGCCGCAAGACCAAAACAGGTTATTCCACGGATGTTAAGGTGCTTAAAAAACTTTCAGCCTACCATGAATTCCCGGCGCTCGTGATGACCCACCGGAACCTGGCCAAACTGAAATCAACTTACACGGACAAGCTGAGTGGACTGATCAATCAAACAACATCCAGGGTACACACGTCGTTCAACCAGACCGTTACAGCCACGGGCAGGCTCAGCAGCAGCAACCCGAATGTTCAAAATATCCCGATCCGCACACCGGAGGGACAACGAATCCGCGAGGCATTCATACCGGCGCCCGGACATCTCTTCCTGTCGGCGGATTATTCACAGATCGATCTCCGGGTCCTGGCCCATTATTCTCAGGACAAGGCCCTGCTGAAGGCCTTCCGTGCCGGGGATGACGTGCACAAAATAACGGCTTCGGAAATTTTCCGGATGAATCCGGAATTCATCACTACGGAGATGCGGCGCGTGGCAAAGACCATCAATTTCGGCATTGTTTATGGAATGAGCGCCTTTGGACTGGCCGGCCAGCTAAATATTCCCCAAAAAAAGGCGCGCACCTTCATAGACCGATATCTTGAACACTATTCAGGGGTAAAACGATTCATGGATGACATAGTCCGTCAGGCAAGGAAAGATGGGTTTGTCACTACCCTTTTGAACCGACGCCGGCCGCTTCCCGAGATAAAAAGCCCGAATAAAAACCGCCGGGAATTTGCCGAGCGGACAGCAATAAACACCCCAATCCAGGGCACGGCGGCAGACATCATCAAGCTTGCCATGATCAAGGTTGACTGCGAGCTTGAAAAAACAAAGCTGCATGCCAGGTCAGTCCTTCAAATCCATGATGAGCTGGTCTTTGAAACGCCTGAACCGGAGATAGAACAGACAGCCGTGCTTGTCAAAAATGCCATGGAATCCGTCATGGATCTTGACGTCCCTCTGATAGTGAATATCTCCACCGGGAACAGCCTGGCAGCGGCTTAAAAAATTTTGACTCACCAGTCATAAAAAAAAGGAAAAAATAAAATTATGCTGGATTTGTTACGAAGAAAAGTTAAATCGCCATATATGCAGGCAACACTATTTGCTATTATCCTGGTTTTTGTTTTCTGGGGCACAAACATCGACAAAGGGGGGCGTCAGACCGTGGTAGCCACGGTTAACGGTGAATCCATCCCGTACGAAGATTTTGACAAGGCTTACAACAATGCGATTGACAGCCTTACTAATCGATTCGGCGGAACTTTGCCCAAAGACCTGATTGACAGGGAACAGATCAAAATCCAGGTCATCAACCAATTGATCCGGGAACTCCTCATTCAGCAGAGTGCAAGGGAAATGGGCCTTCTGGCAAGCAAGGACGAAATAAAAAAAAGCATCCTTGAAAATGAGATCTTCCAGGTAGACGGGCAATTTAACGAGGAAAGGTACGGACAGATTCTGACAGGGTCTCGCCTGACAGCCGATGATTACGAGGCTGGAATTGCCTTTGGTCTTCTGGCGGACAAGGTCACAAAATACCTTGGCCGGTTTGCCAGAGTCTCCCCTGGGGAAGAAAAGGAACATTTTGCCTATGATTACCAGGAGAGCAAGCTTTTATATGTCACTTTCAATGCTTCGGATTTCAAGGAGAAAGTAGAATTTATTGATGACGACTTAAACAGCTTTTTCAGTGAAAAACAGGACAATTACAAAACCCCTCCACTGATTAAAATAAAATATTTATCCTTTACATCAGAAGATAATGCAGACGTATTGGTCTCTGAGCAAGACACTGAAAGGTATTACAGGAACCACCTTGAAAAGTACAGCAGGCACGAGGAACGGCAGGCACGCCATATCCTTATCAAGACCTCTGACAGTGATGAGGACGAGCAAATCAAGGCAAAACAGGAACAGGCTGAAAAAATTCTTGAAATGGCCATGCAGGGCAAGGATTTTGGTGAACTTGCAAAAGAGTATTCTGAAGACGGGTCCGCCTCGGCAGGCGGGGATCTGGGCTTCTTTTCCAGGGGCAGAATGGTCAAACCCTTTGAAAATGCCGTTTTTTCATTAAAGGAAGGTGAGTTAAGCAAAGTGGTCAGTACGGAATTCGGCTTTCATATAATCAAGCTTGAAAAAATCAGGCCTGCCGGCGTCACGCCACTTGAAAAGGTCCGCGATGAGATCAACTCAATCATCATGAAGGATAAAAGCGGAGCCCTTGTCTTCCAAACGGCAAACACGGCCTATGAGAATATCATCCTTTCAGGCAGCCTGGCCAAATATTCGGAAACCGGGGAGGCGGTCATCCGGGAGACCGACCTCTTTTCAAAGGAATCACCGCCTGAAGGCATTACAAAAGACCCGTCATTTCTGGAGGCGGCCTTTAACCTGAAAAAAGGTGAGTTGAGTTCTCTGATCGAGATCCGGGGAGGCTACGCCATTATCTTTGTTGAGGATATCAAGGGTTCTGAAATCCCGTCTCTTGAGGAAGTAAAAGAGGATGTAAAAACCGACTTCGTGGCCGCACGGGCAGAAAATCTGGCAAAAGAGACTGCCGAGAGCCTTCTTGAAAAAATAAAATCAGGCGAGGATTTTGACGCCCTGGCAAAAGAACTGGGCGTAACCGTAAAAGAGTCCGATTTCGTGTCTCGAACAAAAATTGACAGCAAGGAACTTCCCTACAGCGTAACTGAAAAGGGACTCGGGCTTTCGTCTCAAAAACCGTATCCTGACAATGTCGAGTCAACGGGAGCAACCTTCTACGTATTTCGTCTGAAGGAAAAGAAAATGCCTGAAAAGGATCAATTTGAAGGAAAACAGGAAGAACTTCGGAAACGTATGCTCCAGAAGAAAAATATCAACCTCCTTATTGCCTGGTCCGAATACTTGAAAAGCAGTGCTGACATATCAATAAACCCGGACCTTATTTAGTACCTTAGAAAATATTTGCTACGCGTTTCCGGCAGAAAATATTTTCGTGATTGAAAATAGTCCAGTACCTTTAAAAATTTTCAGTTTATCTGGGTTAGGCCTGCCCTTTACCCACAAATAAATATGTCGTTAATTA
>JAIWHJ010000163.1:0-5130 GCA_048629695.1 Promethearchaeota archaeon | reverse complement strand
GCAGCACTCCACAGGAAGTGCCCTTGGGGTGCGCTGCCAAACATTTACAATTTGGTGGATCTAGCTATTTTCCGGTATCAAGCCGAATATTTACTGGATCAGTATACCTTTATGAGTTTTTTTAAAACGGTTTGAGGATAACCTCAAAAAAGAAAATATTTTATGAGATCATCAAAAATGAAACCAATTAAAAAATTATTTATTGTTCTGGCCCTGCTTTGTACCTGGTCTGCCACGTGCATGGCCGATGTCCGGCCTGTTGATGACCTCTTCCCGATCTATCCGTGTATTCGGCCCAACGTAAATTTCTGGGAAAAAGTGTATACAAAAGAGCCCTCTAACCGGGGTTTCATTCACGACAGCATTAATCTTGACATTATTTACGATGTGATCGATGTCAAAAAGCAGGGTGAACCAGGGGCTCGAGAAATCAATAAAAAACGGATCAAAGCTGCCAAGAAAAAATACAAAAATATCCTTGCAAAGCTGGCAAGCGGCGGATCTCCTACCACTGATGAAGAAAAAAGGGTGCTCGCATTGTTCCGGGATAATCCCAAATCATCAACGCTTCAAAAGGCCCGTGACAATATTCGTTTTCAGCGAGGCCAGAAGGATCGCTTTCTGCCCGGCATTATCAGATCAGGTGCGTATCTCAAGGAAATGAAGGAGATATTCAGCAATTACGGCCTGCCGACTGATCTTACCTATCTTCCGCACGTGGAATCGTCTTTTAATTACGAGGCTTACAGCAAGTTTGGGGCTGCCGGGGTCTGGCAGTTTACAAGGTCAACCGGCAAGCGTTTTTTAAGGGTTGGCTACGCTTTGGATGAGAGGCGGGATCCGATCCGTTCGACCCATGCCGCGGCTAGTTTTTTAAAAGAAAACTACGAAAAGCTGGGCAGTTGGCCCCTGGCTCTGACCGCTTACAATCACGGAACTGCCGGCATGCTTCGCGCAAAAAAGGCCAAAGGCGGATATGAGCGGATTTTCAAGGAATATAATGGACGACGGTTCAGGTTCGCGTCCCGGAATTTTTATTCTGAATTCCTGGCTGCAAGAAAAGTGGCCAGAAATTACAGGTCCTTTTTCGGGACCGTTAGATTGGATATGCCTAAACAGACTACTGAGGTGGAATTACCGGGTTATGCGCCGGTTAATGAACTCGCAGATTATTTTGGGGTTGATTTGACCACATTGCGAAAACTTAATCCGGCCCTTCGAAAGCCGGTTTATAAAGGGCAGAAGTACGTGCCGAAAGGGTACCGGTTACGACTTCCCAATGGGCAGGGCCAAAAGACAAAGCAGCTTGCCTCATGTATGCCCGAGAATTTTTTTCTGGCCGGGCAGAAACATAGCCGTTTTTACAGTGTACAAAAAGGTGATACTGCAGGCAAGATCGCCATGCGGCATGGCGTAAAACTTCAGGATCTGATTTTTGCCAACCGGCTTAACAGGCACGCAACCATTTATGTGGGCCAAAATCTGAGGATACCAACGCGTGGCGAAAAAATCAGCCGTCTTGCAAAAGTGAAACCGATCAGTAATGAACCACCTGCACCTCAGGCTGTTATCCCGGAGCAGATTGCCGCGGGGATTGCGGCACTTGAAAAGCCGATAATTGCGCCGACTTTTTCAAAACAACCCGGCCGGGTGCCGGACGTTCCTAAACCGGTTGCGTCAAAACCGACTGCATCGGAATCGTCTGAGCAGACGCCCGCCCGAATCGAACAAGAGGAAATTATTCAAACATACGTGGCCACGGAAATGACGGTTATGGCAAAAAACGAGATAAACCCTGCTGTTGTGTCAGGTCATCTTCAGGTTGAGAAAATGATAAAACGTCAAGGGGAAACTTTGGGTGTCATCCGGGTGGAGGCGGAAGAAACTCTAGGCCATTATGCGGAATGGCTCGGTGTGTCCGCTCAAGAAATCAGACTATTGAACAAAATAAGATTCGGAAAAAAGATCAGAATTAACCAGTCTCTGAATGTCCCGTTTCAAAAGACCGGCGCTGAGGAATTTGAAGAAAAAAGGTATGAATACCACAAAGAGGTTGAGGAGGATTTTTTTGTCGCGTACCGGGTCCATGGGGTGCGGACATATGAGATCAGAAAAGGGGACAACATCTGGACACTCTGCAGGGCTGAATTCGACATGCCGTTCTGGCTCGTAAAAAAATATAATCCCGCACTCAATTTCAATGGGTTGATACCTGATCAGAAGATTCAGATTCCAGTGGTGGAGGAAATCACGGAGAGTTGACACGTAAATATTCGGCAACACTCCACAGGAAGTGCCCTTGGGGTACGTTGCCAAACATTTACAATTTGGTGGTTCCAGCTGTTTTCCGGCATCAAGCCGAATATTTACGTTGACACAGCCGGGAATGTAAACAAGGAAGAAGGGATAAGCTTATGACACGGGAAAAACCAAAGACCATTTATCTTAAAGATTACAAGCCGCCGGCATACCGGATTTCGGCCGTGGATCTTCATTTTGATTTGACTGACAATGGCGCTGTCGTAAAATCGCGCCTTGAATGTTCCCTCGCTGATTCGGATCAATCGTCTCCTCCCCTGGTGCTTAACGGAAAAGAATTCGAACTCATTTCCCTGGCAATTGACGGCCGTGCCCTGGGTGAGAATGAATACAAAACCGACGCGGAAACCCTTACGATTTTCAAGGCGCCTTCTTCATTTTCACTTGAAATCGTGACACGATTAAAGCCCCACGAGAATACATCTCTTGAGGGGCTGTACCGCACAAGCGGCAATTTCTGCACACAGTGCGAGGCACAGGGATTTCGAAAAATTACCTATTTTGCGGATCGTCCTGATGTGATGGCCCGCTATACAACAACTATCATTGCGGACAGGGACAAATGTCCGGTGCTTCTTTCAAACGGGAATCTGGTCAAAAGCGGAGAACTGCCTGACAACCGCCATTTTGCCGAATGGGAAGACCCGTTCCCCAAGCCATGCTATCTGTTTGCCCTTGTGGCAGGCGAACTGGCCATGATCGAGGATAAATTCGTCACCTGTTCCGGCCGCACCGTCTCTTTGCAGATTTACGTTCAGCGCCACAACCGGGACAAATGCGGCCATGCCATGGCTTCGTTAAAAAAGGCCATGCGCTGGGATGAGGAGGTGTTCGGCCTTGAATACGACCTTGATCAGTACATGATAGTGGCAGTGGATGATTTTAATATGGGCGCAATGGAAAACAAGGGGCTGAATATCTTTAATTCCAAGTATGTGCTGGCGAGTTTTGATACGGCCACGGATGATGATTACGAAGGCATCGAGTCCGTCATTGCGCATGAGTATTTTCACAACTGGACCGGCAACCGGGTGACGTGCAGAGACTGGTTCCAACTTAGCCTCAAGGAAGGGCTCACTGTGTTCCGGGATCAGGAATTTTCAGCAGACATGTCCTCCCGTACCGTTAAGCGGATAGGTGACGTGAAGATGCTCCGCAACCGGCAGTTTCCCGAGGACTCCGGCCCGATGGCACATCCGGTCAGGCCTGATTCATATATTGAGATCAACAATTTTTATACAATGACCGTGTATGAAAAGGGTGGAGAAGTGGTGCGCATGATCCACACCATTCTCGGCCAGGAAAGATTTCAAAAGGGGATGGACCTCTATTTTAAACGCCATGACGGCCAGGCGGTTACAACGGATGAGTTTATTCAGGCAATGGAAGATGCTGATTCCGAAACAGGTAAAGTGGATTTCAGTCAGTTCCGGCTCTGGTACAGCCAGGCGGGAACTCCTGAAGTGACTGGATCCGCTGCATATGATTCGGATTTAAGGACCTATTCGCTTACCCTGAAACAGAAAACCGGGCCAACCCCTGGTCAGCCGGAAAAGGAACCCCTTCACATTCCAATGGCAATCGGACTCATTGGAAAGGATGGAAAGGATCTGCCTCTTCAGCTTGAAGGTGAATCAGGGCCTTTTCCGGAAACCACACGCATTCTGGATTTTACCAGGAAAGAGCAGACATTTAATTTCGTAAATCTTTCGTGTGAGCCCGTACCCTCATTTCTACGTGGTTTCTCCGCCCCCGTGAAGCTGGATTTCGACTACACGGACCATGCTTTGCGGTTTTTGCTTGCCAATGAAAGTGACTCTTTCAATCGTTGGGAGGCGGGACAGCGGCTGGATATCCGGATAATCATGAGCCGGATTGACGACTTTATACAGACCGGAAGACTTATGCTGGAAAAATCGTTTATGGATGTGTTCAGGGGTATCCTGGAAGATGACACCATTAATGATCATAAGTTTACAACACTGCTTCTGACCCTTCCCTCAGAGGAATACCTGGCCGAATTCATGGACATGATCGATGTGGATGCTATTCACGAAGTCCGGCAGTTTATCCGGGCCGCCCTGGCCTCTGAACTGCACGATCTCTTTTTGTCTGTCTATCATGCCAACGTAACTCCGGGGCCTTATTTTTACGATGCCGGGAAGGCCGGCCAAAGGCGTCTGAAAAACCTCTGCCTCTCATATTTGATGATCCTTGATGACGAGCCTGTGCGGAAAATATGCGTTAAGCAGTATCAGGAAGCGGACAACATGACTGACGCGCTTAATGCATTGCAGGCCCTTGTCCACGGGTTTGACTGCCCTGAAAAGGAGGATGCACTGGCTTCATTCTACGAAAGATGGAAGGCTGACACGCTTGTCCTGGACAAGTGGTTTGCGATTCAGGCCACGGCCCCGCTGTCGGACACAATGACCCGTGTAAAAAGGCTCATGAATCATCCTGCCTTTTCAATCAAAAATCCCAATAAAGTCCGTTCTCTTATCGGGGCATTCTGTGGGGCAAATCAGGTCTGTTATCACAACAAGTCAGGAGAGGGGTATGTTTTTCTGGCTGACAGAGTTCTGGAACTTGACCGCCTGAACCCGCAGATCGCGGCCCGGCTGCTGGGCAACCTGAGCAGATGGCGCAGATATGACAAAAAACGGCAGTCAATGATGAAGAAACAACTTAAAAGGATCCTGGGCCGGGACAAGCTCTCCGGAGATGTTTATGAAGTGGCGGAAAAAAGTTTAAAAGAGGCATAAATATAATTTATCACTCTTTCACTTGATTGGCTATCAAAAAAACGTG
>JAIWHJ010000162.1:0-5197 GCA_048629695.1 Promethearchaeota archaeon | reverse complement strand
CCTGCGGGGCGCTTCACAGGGAGGTGAACAGGCTGATCAGCAGATAAGCGCAGACTTCGATACTTAGGTATGCTGGGCAGCCTGATCGCCTTCCTGTGGAGTGCTGCCGAATATTTACTCAAGGTCAAAAATCCATCTCCTCGTCAGCCCCAGCCCCATTTCTCTCTTCAAGGATTTCATGTTCGATCTTATGTGCATAAGCCTTTTCCAGGACCTCCAGTAAACTCTGTTTTATTGTCTCCGGTAAAAAAGGCTTCTTAATGTAGCCTGCCGCACCAAGGTCCCGGGCCTGCTCCATCCGCGCCAAACTGGATTCGGTTGTAATCAGAATCACTGGAATATTCGAGTAGACCTCGTCCTGTTTCAATTCCCTGAGAAGATCCATCCCACTCATTTCGGGCATGTTTATGTCGCTGAGAATGACATCCACCCATGTCTTCTTCAAAATGTCCAAAACCTCTTTTCCGGTTCCAGCTTCAAGGATCTCACCCGTTGGAACACCCGACATAACCACGGTCTTTTTTATCACCGCCCGCATGGTTTCGGAATCATCCGCAATCAAAATATTGAAAGCCATACCGTTCCTCTGCTACAACCGATCAGGGGTAGCAAAAGCCTCCGGATCATTTTTTTTAAGGGATGTGGAAACGGCGGCGCCTGCCGAACCGAATTCAGTATCTCTTTTAACCGGCTCATAATGCGGATGCCTTCCGACCCGGCATCTTAACTAAGGTGACGCCTGTCTTGATATTGAAAAAAATAGTGCGGCTTATGGTTCCCCCGATATCCGACCCGGCCACTATGACATTATTCCTCCAGAATATCTTCCTGAGCGCCAGCACATTTCGTTTGCCGATGTCGAAAAAATCATTATTGTCCAATACCTGAGCCCCACCGGCCACTTTCACAATCATCCGTTTTTTGCGCGCACCAAATTTATATGCTTCCCTAAAAAGTAAAGGGACACCGGAGTCGGAGAATATAAACGGATTCTTTTTTGCCTTTTCCTTGTTAATGTTTGAATCCGGGAGCAAGTAATGCAACAATCCGCCCGTCCTTACTTCAGGATCCCATATGGTCACGCCGATACATGACCCAAGTGAATATGTAATAAGCACATCGTCGGGATTATTGCTTACCTTCATATCGGATATGCCGACCATAATCTCCATCAACACGGCCCCTCAAAAATCCGCCTGCAACCGGTCACCAGCAACCGGTACAACCCTGTTACTTTTGATAGGCCATGCCCGCGACCTGTTTGAATTTATGTGTCAAACCCGACAAACTCTCAGAGTGTCCGACAAAGAGATATCCACCCATATTGAGGCTGTGGTAATATTTATCCACCAATTTTTGCTGGGTCTTCCGATCAAAATATATCATCACATTACGACAGAAAATAATATCGATTGACCCGTCCCACGGAAAATCATCCATCAGATTAAAATACTCAAACGAAATCTTCTTCCTCAAGGCCTCCTTAACTTTGATAAAACCCGCATTATGCCCCACTCCTTTCTGGAAGTATTTCTTGGCATACTGAACGGGTATTTTGTCAAGCTGTTCACTCGAATAAACTCCCCGGGCCGCTATCTTAAGTACTTTGGTCGAAATGTCTGTGGCCATTATTCTGTACCTGATCCCGGCGACCTGCCGAGCCTGTAAATCATCAAGCACAATGGCCAGAGTGTAAGGTTCCTGCCCTGAAGAACAGGCAGATGACCAGAAAACGATATCTTCCCTTACTCCCCGTCCCTGTTTGATAAAATCCGGGAGCACATTGTTAATTAAAAACTCGAAATGGGCATTTTCGCGAAAAAAACTGGTGAAATTCGTTGACACGGCATTGATAAATTCGACAAGTTCCGTCCCTTTCCTATCATTTACTAAATACTTATAATACTCGTGGAATGAATTAATGCCTGTTGCTCTTAACCGTTTTCCCAGCCGTGCTTTCAGCAACTCCTGCTTATCGGACTTGAGATAAATTCCTGTTTTATCGTATACAAAATCGCTGAATTTTTTGAACAGGTCCCTGGTGAGCCGATCCTGGTGAGCCCACACGAACCCGAAGCGCGCTCCTGCATCGGCCTTTCTCTTCCCGATACGATCTTCTCCTGTTTTATTTGCAGGTTGCAATACCATTAAAACCTCAAGTCAGTCACCATTACAGTTTTTCCAGCTGTTTAAGAGCGCCTTCCCCGATTACGCGGTCAACATTAAGCAGGATTTTTACCTTTCCCTTGACCTTGCCCATACCCAGTATGTACTCCAGATCCGTGCTCGTTCCGAATGCAGGAGGCGGCTCGATCTCTTCGGCTGAAATATTTAAAACCTCGGACACGGAATCCACCAGCATCCCAACCTGAATCGTCCCTGATTCTCCTGATAACTCAACAACTATGATGCAGGTCCGTTCCGTGTATTCCTGAGGCTCCATATCAAACTTAATGCGAAGTTCCAGGACCGGAATCACCCGGCCCCTTAAATTTATTACTCCCTTGATATATTCAGGTGTATGCGGAACCGAGGTAATTTCCAGTACTCCGATAATTTCCCTGACCTTCAGTATTCCAATTCCGTATTCTTCCTTGCCGAGAGCAAATGTGAGATACTTGCCTTCAAGCTCACTCATCGTCACCCCCGCATTTTGGTCACGCTTGTCGCCCCCTGCACTCATAATCTTCAACCTCCCGACACAAAAACGCGTCGTTTTTTCGCATTCCTTAATTTTCGACCACTTCGTCAGTTTTCTTTTTAACGGATTCCGCGATCGTATCATTCGCTGAAATCAGGCCCGGCAGGTCCAGAATCAGGCCCACCCGACCGTCGCCAAGTATGGTGCCGCCGGCCACTCCGGAAATATTTGCCATGTATCCGCCCAAGCTCTTTATAACCACTTCCTGCTTGCCAAGGAGTTCATCCACCATGAGCGCCCTTTCACGTCCTTCGCTCTCCACCACCACTGCGATTCCATCACTGACCTCGGTGGTAGTCGGCTCTAAACTGAAAATTTCATACAGCTTGATAATCGGAAGCAGCTTATTTCTAATCAAAAGGGTCTCACCCTTGCCGTAAACCGTGTTAAGGTTCTTTTTCTCGGGCCGAATAGACTCCTGTATGCCGGTAGTGGGAATAATAAACCTTTCCTTCCCTACCCTCACGATAATCCCGTCAATAATTGCCAGGGTCAGAGGAAGACGGATGATAAAGAGAGACCCCTTGCCCGGCTGGCTGACGATCTCAACCTTGCCGCGGAGTTTCTCAACATTTTTCTTCACAACATCCATTCCCACGCCCCGCCCGGAGACATCGGTGATCTTGTCGACAGTAGAGAATCCGGCTGTAAAAATCAGGTTGTTCAGTTCATAATCCGATAGATGGTCACTCTCCTTGATCAGCTCTCGTGAAATTGCCTTTTCCCTGATTTTTTTCGAATCCAATCCCTGACCGTCATCTTCGATCTCAATGACGATATTGCCGCCTTTCTGATAAGCCCTCAGGTAAACCGTACCTTTCCCTGACTTCCCGACCTTTTCCCGCTCTTTCGGGGTCTGCACTCCGTGATCCACTGAATTGCGAATCATGTGCACCAGCGGATCGTAAATTGACTCAACCATGTTGCGGTCAATCTCCGTCTCCTCCCCTATCATGATCAAATCCACCTCTTTTCCGGACTTCTTTGAAAGATCCCGTACCAGGCGTATCATTTTCTGAAATGTCTGACGAATCGGCACCATCCTCATTGCCATGGCAGTCTTCTGAAGTTCCGAGGTGATCCGGCTGAGTTGACCGAAATCCCTGACAAGTTTAGGATTATTCAAACTCTTAATCAACGGATTCTGGCTAATAAGAGACTGCATGATCACCAGCTCGCCCACCGCGTTGACCAGTCCATCCAGTTTATCAACATTCACCTTGATGGACGCAACAGCCCCTGTATTCCTTGCGATGCCGCCTTTTGGCGCTTGGTCGGCTTTTGCCTGTGTTGCCTTTTGAGCCTCTTTTTCCTCTTTTGCCGGAGACGCGGGCTTTTTTGCCTCTTCTGCCGGACCGGGTTCAACCTCTTGTTCCGACAAAGGCTGCTCGACCGGTTCAACGATCGGTTCAGGGCCGGACGGCGCAGCTCCACCTGTTTGAACGGCTTGGACCTGTTCAACAAATTCAGATATATCAAATTCCTTATAATATTCAGGCCCTCTGTTCAACACCTCCTTGACATTCTCCACCATGGATTTTAGAAAATCGCCACCGTTCAACACAATGTCGATTACTTCCGAATCCATCTTTCTGACACCGTTTCTCACATCGTCAAGCAGGTTTTCGGTAGTATGGGCAAGCTTGTTTATAGACTTCAAGTTCAAAAAGCCGGACACACCTTTAATGGTATGGAACGGACGAAAAATATTATTGATAAGATCAGAATCATCAGGATTATGCTCCAGAGCAAGAACATTAACCTCGATTGTCTCAAGATGCTCAAACGCCTCATCAACGAATCCGTTGATCAGGTCGATATCCTGGACAAAATCAGGTATTGCCGCCTCGGCTCCCTGGACAGTCGGTTTTTCAGGCTGTTTTACCTCTTTCGCGGCTTCCCCGGCGGCCCGGCCTTCATCCTGACCTGTGAGGTCATTTTTATTCATCTGAAGGCCGATGGAAGTCATATTGTCACAAAACTTGCCAAGTATCTTATCATCGGCCACGCCTTTTAAACGATCAATCTCCTGCATCAGGCTGATGCAGTCGGCAAGCAGTTCAAAATTTTCTACGGAATCATCCGCCAGATCACCAATGATCATCTTTTCAAGGACGCGCCCCAGCGCCTTGCCCATATTCCAGAGGACATTCAGTTTACGGACAGATGGGCTGGCCACCATTTTTTCAATCAACTCAAACAGTTCACCTATTACGGAAAGATTACCCGGCTCAACCATCATGATCTTTAAGGCGATAGCTTCCATATGTTCAAATGATGTCATTTCGACTTCAGCCATCCAAAAACTCCTTAAACGGGTAAATCAGCTGTTTGCTGTTAAGGGCTTGCAGCAGCAACACATCTGGTCTATGTCAGTAAATCTGCGCTGAGCCCTTAGGACTCGCTCAAAAATAACTTCACATTTTCATGCGTCGATCCATCCCGCATGGCTGCGTTGCTCGTCGGTTAAATAGCCCTGCTATTCGCCCTTCTCGC
>JAIWHJ010000161.1:0-5241 GCA_048629695.1 Promethearchaeota archaeon | reverse complement strand
AGTTTTGATCTCTGAAAGCAGTTAGAGCTTACGTTCAAGGTTTATTTGATCATAATTTTTCCTTATTCACCAATGAACCATGAACGTGGAACCTTGAACAGCAATCAAAGGATTTTATTAGAATCTCAATACTCAAGCAACCACAAAAAACAATTGTCATAGAGCAATAGCTCCCTTCGAAAATTTTGGATTTCCGGATGGGCGTTGGGTAATGTATAGAGGTAATACATGCTATGGTGACCCCAAAAAAACAAAAAACAACCCGCAAAACTTCCGGGAAATCCCCTGGAAGGAAAAAGAAGACTCGGAAAGCCCATGTTCCTGTTCCTGACGCTACAACCAAGGACGCTGAACTGATTGGCAAAATGACCACGAGTCCGACCGTGAAAACATCCAAGGGCCTTGAAAGACGGTGTAATCCAAGGATTGCATTCAAGACTCAGGCCGACCTGAAATTTAAGGACGGCACACAAAACGGGTTGATTACGCGCGATTTAAGCATAAACGGGACATTTGTGCTTAACATGAAAGATAAACAGGTGGGTGATGAATGCGAAGTGACCCTTCATTGCGATCTTGTATTGAAAATGAAGGGAGAGGTTGTTAGGGTAGAGGAAAAAGGTAGCGCAATCCAATTTTTTGATCAGGACCTTGACAATTTTCATCATCTTAAAAATGTTGTTTATATAAACGCTGTGAATCACGAAGAAGCCGACATTTTTGATGACAAAATGGTGGATGAACTGCCCATGAAAAAACTCGAGGATAACGGTCTGCTTGATGACATATTTTGCGATGAAGATGATGACCTGTATGATAACAACGGGTTGGAGGAATCTTTGGACAGCGATTATTGATGGCGTCGTAAAAAAATTGAATATGTGTGTTCCTTCACCCCGTGATGGAATGTCTTTGAAATTTACGAATATGTTTAGAGGTGTACACCCATGGCCTTAATGCAGATCACTGTCATTCCATTAGGCGCCGGCAGCGCCGGCCTTGGCGAATATGTAGCGGATATTCAAAAGGTATTGAAACGGGAAAATGCGAATTTCGAACTTAATGACATGGGCACGGTTATCCAGGGAGAGACCCATGATCTCCTGGCGCTTGCGGCCAAAATCTCCGAACTGCCTTTTCAAAAAGGCGTTAAGCGGGTCGTGACTCAGATTGTCATTGACGACAGAAGAGACAAACAAGTTGTCATAGGGACAAAAGTTGCGTCTGTTAAGGCTAGACTTTGAAAAATTAAGGGCTGTGGACGATTACCAGTGATCGGTTATAATTAGAAGGGTGAAATTTAAAATATTTTCTAAGGTACTTATACCCAAGGGGTACTGAAAATAGTCCAGGACCTTTAAAAATTTCCAGTTTATCTGGGTTAGTAGGAGAATTTGAGTGATGATGAAGCGTCTGTTGGTTGGAATCTTTATTGTTCTGTTTTCAGCATCCGTCTGCCATTCCAGGATGGTCAGCATTGCCAATAAAAAAGTAAATTTGCGTTCCGGCCCCGGCAAAAAGTATAGCGTCCTCTGGGAACTCGGGAAAGGATTTCCGCTCCAGGTCGTGACTTCTAAAGGCAACTGGCTGAAAGTCATTGATTTTGAAAAGGACACGGGTTGGGTATACAAAAAACTGATAGTGGATAAACGCCATTTCATTGTTAAAAAGAAAAGGGTTAACATCAGAAATAACCCTGGAAGAAACGGTAAAATTATCGGCAAGGCAAACTATGGGGTAGTCTTTCGTACCTTTGAAATAAAAAGCGGGTGGGTTAATGTCAAGCACGAAAACGGTTTGACCGGGTGGATTAAGAGAGACCTGCTCTGGGGATGGTAGAGATTTAAAGTAAGATGGCCGGCAACACATTTGGAAAGGTATTTAGGGTAACTACGTGGGGAGAATCCCACGGCACAGCCGTTGGCGCAACTATTGACGGCTGCCCGCCGGGATTAGAGTTATCCCATGAGGATATCCGGAAGGATATGGACCGGCGAAGACCCGGCGCCGGTGGAGGAGCAAGTCCGCGCAAAGAACCTGACAAGGTCGAAATCCTGTCAGGGACCTATGAAGGCATCACAACAGGCACTCCGATCTCCCTTCTGATTTACAACAAAGACGCCCACAGCAAATCCTACGAACATATTAAGAATATTTTCAGGCCGGGACACGGCGACATTACTTATTTCAAAAAATACGGCATCCGGGACCACCGGGGCGGCGGCAGGGCCTCGGCAAGGGAAACCGCCGCTAGGGTAGCAGCCGGCGCGGTGGCAAAGAAACTTCTTGGCCGGGATGGCGTGCAAATCATTGCATACACCGTGGCCCTCGGCGGCATCGAAGTCGGAAAAAGAGCGCTTGACGAAATTACCGAAAATCGCCTCTTCTGCCCTGACACGGCCACAGCTGCCATGATGGAAGAAAAAATTAATATAGTCCGCAACGCAAAGGACACGCTGGGCGGAATTGTGGAAATTTTGACCAGGGGTTGCCCGGCCGGCCTTGGAGAACCGGTTTTTGACAAACTGGATGCGGAACTTGCCCGAGCCCTCATGTCAATCGGAGCAGTCAAGGGCGTAGAAATCGGGGCAGGCTTTGAGGCAGCCGTCCTTACCGGATCCCGGAACAATGACCCTCTGACACCAAAAGGGTTCAAGGCCAACCGTTCCGGGGGAATACTGGCCGGTATTTCAAACGGCGACGATATTGTTGTCCGTGTTGCCGTAAAACCCATTCCTTCGATCGCCATGGAGCAGGAGACCGTTGACCTTGACAATAAGCCCGTCAAGATAAAAATCGGCGGACGTCACGATATTTCCGCCATTCCCAGAATCATACCGGTTTGTGAGGCAATGGTCGCCTTGACTCTGGCAGATCATCTGATGCGTCAGAAGGCAATATCGTAAGCATTCACCAGCACTGCATACGGCACGCAAAATTTACCTTCTTACTTGCTCTTTTCCCATGTTTTAATTATTATCACCTGCCGATCACACTCCATCCCGTGAAAAATTCCAACAATTTGTTGTTTCGGCCACATACCTTCCATTTCCAAGTCCGGTTTGGAACCAAAATATTATGAGCGAAAAACGCAACAAAGGATCAATAAACAATATCTGGTTAATTACCAGAGAATACAGCCGGCTGGCCGGGGTTGGCGGTGTAAAGGACGTATCCAGGCAGTTGGCCGGCGCCCTTGCCGGATCGGGAAGAAAGGTCAGCGTGGTTCTTCCTTTATACGGATTCATGGATCCGGCCGAACTGAACCTCGATCCTTTGGACATATCCTTTTTTGTTGACATGAATTATGTGACAATCGAACGTCGCGAACCTGTCAGGATCTGGTCATTAAAGCACCATCCCTTAATCAATCCGGCCTGTGGAAACGGCTTGCCAGGGCCGGCTTTAAAAAAAGAGGTGGGGAAAAAGAAATATATAACGATCTATTTTATTGATTCTCCTCGATTTCGAGACAAAAAACGTGTTTACACATACACTGTTGAGGAAGAGGAGGAAAATCCTGATCACTGCCAGGGCGCCGGACACCATGATTATTTTGCAATGAATGTGCTGTTACAGAAGGCTGCCCTGGCCCTCATGGTACTTCTTTCTGAAAAACCTGACATCGTTCACTGCCAGGACGGTCATACAGCCATTCTGCCGGCAATGATGCGCGAGATCGAAGGATATAGACACTATTTCAGGAAAAGCGGCGCAGTAGTTACAATCCACAATGCGGGCCGCGGATATCATCAGGATGTAGGCGACCACGCCTTTGCCAAGGCAATCTGCGCCATTGGTTCCCGTACCATTAAGAATAACCTTTTAGACGGAATGTTTAATCCTTTCCTGGCAGCGTCATCTTATGCAGTGCTAAATACGGTAAGTGAAAATTATGCAAGAGAGTTGACCGAGACCGATGACGACGAATTGACCGGCTGGCTCGGCCATAGGCTTGTGGCGCGCGGTTTCAGCCTCCAGGGAATAACAAACGGGATAAACCCCGACCATTTCGACCTATCTTCTCCTGAAAAACTGGGCCTTCCCAAAGGCTCCACAGTTCAAATTTCGCCTGAAATCGACTCATGTACATCAACTGTAAGTCGGCAGGCCCGGCATAAAAAAACAGCTCAAAAGGGTGGACTATATCTGCCCGACAAAAAAAGGTGCCGGGAATTTCTGGTGAATATCATTGCCGACAATAAACTGGGCGGCATTAGAAAGGACGGAAGCCTTGATTTTCATCCTGATCAACCTCTCTTTACCTGGATAGGCAGATTTACGCCACAGAAAGGGATGGATATTCTGGTGACGGCGCTTGAGGTTTTATTGTCCCGGGACCGCAATTTCCAGACAGTTATACTTGGAACCGGCGCTAAGGAGATTGAAGAAAGCCTTCTTTGCCTGACTGAAAATCGGGAAAACAGCGGAAGGATCTGTATGCTTCGCGGTTTTGACTCTGTTTTTGCCAACCGGATCTATGCAGCAGGCGATTTTTTTCTCATCCCGTCCAGATATGAACCATGCGGCCTCACGGACTTTATTGCGCAGTTGTTCGGAAATATCCCAATTGTCCATCACACCGGAGGGCTGGTAAAGGTTATTGATAATGAAACAGGATTTGCCTACCAGGAACACAGCAGTCAGGCGCTCATAAATACCATACAAAAGGCCATGCACATATTTCGCAACTCCCCGGACAAGATCGCCAAAATGCAACTCAACGCATTAAAACGAATTTACAGCCATTACAATTGGAACATTGTAATGGACAAATATCTGGATCTTTACCAGGAAGCCCTCTCTCTAACTGCCTGATTTATAGGTGTTAATGCGTATGCGCAAGGCACGATGAGGGCGCAGGGCTATTTAACCGCCAGGCACCGCAGTCCTGCGGGATGGATCGGGTCAATCTCCCCGGTATAGAGCAGGTGCCGGGTCGCCATCATCCCGTCGATTGGGAGAAACCCTTCGGCACCCTGGGGCCGGGACACCGTCGGCAAATTCCCGTTGAGATGGGCCGTGACCCACAGAGTGAATTGAATACCGATGGCGACGATGACCAGAGTCATCACCACCTGGACCCACCGCCGTGCCGGCAGAACCTGAGCGAGCTTCATACGCCCTCCACCCGCAGATTGTGCCCGATTTTTTATAATACGCCATTGATCGAGGTCAAGAGAAGCTGGGAGACTTGGAAGCTTGGAGGCCTGGACGCTGGGACGCTGGGACGCCCTCGGG
>JAIWHJ010000160.1:0-5256 GCA_048629695.1 Promethearchaeota archaeon | reverse complement strand
GCAGTATAGCAAATCAGAGCTTCTTTTGAAACGTCGAACCAACAAAAATAGGGGTTGGTTTTAATTTCGGCCATCTCAGGATATGAGTGTTGAGTATTGAGCGAAATAACCGGGCATTGGCCTCTTTTTTAAAAGTAATCTGAAAAGATGAACGTCCAACGTTGAACATCGAATCAGGAAGTCGCTTCGCTCCATCTAATTAATAAAAGTACCATATTCAAAATTCAATGTTGAATGTTCGATGTTCGACGTTCATCTTTTCATGTTACTTTTAAAATAGAGGCCGGGACCCGGTTGTTTCGTTGCATGGTTACAATAGAGGAATAACAATGAGACAGATGCTCTCCATTACAAAAAAGGAATTAGCCGCTTATTTCGGTTCGCCCATGGCGGGAATTTTTATTGGCGCATTCCTTGTATCGGCCCTGTTTTCCTTTTTCTGGGTGGAAACATTTTTTGCACGGAACATTGCCGACATAAGGCCCTTGTTCCGCTGGATGCCGCTTTTAATGATCTTTCTTGTTTCCGCCCTTACCATGCGGCAATGGAGCGAAGAACAGAAGATGGGCACGCTGGAGATCCTTTTGACCCTGCCTGTCCGCCTTTCCCAACTGGTCATGGGGAAATTTCTTGCCGTGCTCATACTGGTGTCTATCGCGCTTGGACTGACACTGGGGCTGCCCCTGACCGTTTCCATGATGGGCAATATCGACTGGGGCCCGGTGGCCGGCGGTTACCTGGGCGCTATTCTGATGGCATCCTCCTATATTGCTATCGGTCTCTTTGTTTCATCACGCACAGACAACCAGATTATCGCCCTGATAGTTACGGTCCTGCTCTCGGGCTGTTTTTATCTTGTCGGTTCTTCCGGGATTACAGGTTTTGTAGGCAATGACGCCGGTGAATTCCTCCGTGCATTCGGTACGGGCAGCAGGTTTGCAAGCATTGAGCGCGGCGTGATCGATCTTCGTGATATCCTTTTTTATGGATCGCTCTCAATTTTTTTCCTTACCCTGAATGTGTATTCCCTGGATCGAAAACGGTGGAGTTCCGGACCCATTACCGTAGCGTACCGTAGACATGTTATTCTGGCTGTAGCGCTTATCTGCGCTAATCTTGCAGCCGCAAACATCTGGTTTAATCCAATCCACACCTTAAGGGCTGATCTCACCGAGAATCGTGAATATTCCATCTCAGGGTCTACAAAGGATCTTATTTCCAATCTCACTGAACCTCTGATCCTCCGTGGATATTTCAGCAAAAAGACCCACCCGCTCCTGGCGCCTCTTGTCCCCCGAATCAAGGATCTGATGGAAGAATATGGAGTCGCGTCCGGAGGCAGGGTGGAGGTCTCATTTGTAGATCCCAAATTCGATGAAGAGCTTGAGGCGGAGGCAAACCAGCAGTTTGGGATCAAACCTGTCCCGTTCCAGGTGGCGGGCCGTTACGAGGCCTCGGTTGTGAGTTCATATTTTAATATCCTTATAAAATATGGGGACCAGTATGTGACCCTTGGGTTTAACGATCTTATTGAGATCAAGCATAGAAAGGACGGTCAGCTTGACGTGGGGCTGCGCAACCTTGAGTATGACCTCACAAAATCCATTAAAAAGGTTGTGTATGGTTTTCAGAGCATGGCCTCCGTACTTATGGACCTGAAGAGCGATATCAAGATCACGGCTGTCTTGACTCCGGGCTCAATGCCCGAGCCTGTAATCGAGATGCCGGAACGGATTAATAAAGTTGTTGCCGATCTTCAAAAGGAGTCGGCAGGCAGGCTGGGTTACGAGATCATCAACCCGGATGAACCTGGAGGTTGGAACCGGGAACAGGTCAACCGGCAGTTCGGTATAGAGCCGCTTCGTGTCTTCTTCTTTTCTTCAGAGTCCTTTTATCTGCATCTGTTTGTGGTCAAGGATGACAGCGTGGAGCGGGTCCACCTGAGCGGGGACATGAGCGAGGCTGATATCAGGACCGAAATAGAGGGTGTCATTAAAAGGACATCATCCGGATTTTTAAAGACCGTCGGGCTCTGGACGCCAAAGACCATGCCCCGGCAGATGAACCCCATGATGCCGCCCCGGCAGCCTGCGGATAGTTACCAATTGATCCGGCGGGTGTTAAGCGAAAATTATAATCTTAAGGAGGTCGATCTCTCCTCCGGCAGGGTCCCGGGCAACGTGGATGTGCTGCTCCTCATAGCGCCGCAGGATATGGATGACCTTGACCGGTTTGCGGTAGATCAGCACCTGATGCGAGGCAACAGCGTAGTTGCAATGTCCGGCAACTATGTGCTGGATCTAACGCCCTATTCCGAATCATTGAAAATAAAAAAGACCACGTCGGGGATAAACGAAATGTTTACCCATTATGGAATAACCATTGAAGATGGACTTGTGATGGACAAACAGAATGAGCCTTTTCCCATTCCGGTCTCCCGCGACCTGGGAGGTATTGTTATCCAGGAGATCAGGCGTATGGATTATCCCTTTTTTGTGGATGTCCGAAGTGACGGCATGGATCAGGAAAATCCGGTTGTTTCCGGTCTTTCCGCAGTGACAATGAACTGGGTCTCGCCGCTTGTTATTGATCCGAAAAAAAACGAGGGCCGCAAGCTGATCACTCTTCTTAAATCAAGTCCGAATTCCTGGATACATACCGGGACGGATATTGAACCTGATTTCAATCGTTACGCCTCGGGTTTTCCGGATGGAGATTCTCTGCCCGGCCGTACACTTGCAGTCTCGATTCAGGGTTCATTCCAGAGCTTTTTTGATGGAAAACCGGATCCAAGGCTTGTAAAAGACGAGGAGGATATCAAAGAGGCGGATGATGAAATCAGCGAGCTTGAAGATGCAGACTTAGAGGCAGAGGACGAACAAGAGCAGGATCTGCCGCCTGAACCTGTAATAACAAAATCGCCGCAATCCGCGCGCATGGTCATTGCAGGCAGTTCGGAATATTTGAACGACACAGTGATCAGCATCTCCCAGAGCCTGGGTGAGGACCGCTTTTTAAACGGTCTTGAGTTCCTTCAGAATGCGATTGACTGGTCAGTGGAGGACGAGGAACTGCTCCTCATCCGTTCCAGGGGATCGCATGCCAGGTTGCTTTATCCCATGACCCGGCAGGAGCAAACATTCTGGGAATGGCTGAATTACGGTATTGCACTCTTTGCCCTGCTGATCATCACCGCACACGGCATATTCAGTCGAAAAAGAGAACAACCCATGGGGTTGGAATGATGAATGATGAATGATGAAATCCAGATCAACCAACTAACCAATCAAACCAATCATCGGCTTAACAAGGTCTGAAAATCATGACTAAACGTAATATTTTCCTCCTTGCAATTCTATTGCTTCAGATCGTCCTGATAGGATACATGTACCGTCCGGGCAAAGAAACCGTTGCGCCGGTTGTTGAATTTTTTCCAGGAATTGAACAGGACAAGGTGAGCGGGCTTATTATTACTGACAATGAGCAGGACTCGATAACCCTTAAAAGAGGCGAACAAGGATGGACGATTGAGCCGGACGGGTATCCGGTCAATGGAATCAAGGCGGATTCTCTTGTCGGCAAGCTGGTATCCCTGAAATCAACTCGTCTTGTGGCCCGTACCGCATCAAGCCGTATCCGTCTCAAGGTGGATGATGAAACATTTGAACAAAAAATAAAAATCCTTATTGATGACGGAAAATCGTATCTCATCTTTCTTGGCGCCTCGCCGGGAAACAATACGATACATGTGCGCATGGAAGGCGAGGACGAGGTATTTCTTGTAAAAGGTCTTTCCTCCTGGGAGGCCCCCACCGAGAATTCGGCATGGTGGGAGAACCGGTATGTTGAAATGACTCCGGAAGAACTTGTGGAAGTTGAGCTTACAAACAGTCACGGCAGTTTCAAGATAACAAAGGACAAAGACAACACATGGAAAAACGCGGAATCCGGGGCAGATGAAACCGTTTCCAGGGAAAAAGCAGAGGAATTTCTCAGAAGGGCCGGGATGATATCACTCACTAAATACCTGGGCAGGGATGAAGATGAAAGTTACGGACTTAAAACGCCTGTTGCAGAGCTTATACTTCAATCAAAACAAAAATCGATCAGCCTGAAAATCGGTCCCAAGGATGAAGAAACCGACAATCATGTTGTAAAGGCAAGTGATTCGCCTTTCTATGTGCATGTCGGGTCCTTTGTCATAAAGGATATTCTTGAAAAAAAGTTCGCTGATCTACTTGATCAGCCGGGGACAGAATGATTTTCGCAAAAAGACGCGAAAAAAATTCAGTCCCCTTCGTCTAAACGGTTACAATGAAAAAATTCGGATTCATCATATTCTTGCTGTTTGTTTTCTTTAATGTGCATCACGCCTGGGCGGCTGATCCGCTGAGCGAAACCGAAAAAACGGAATTATTCAACCAGGCCGGGGATTTTTTCCATCAGGCCCTTAAAATGTCGGAGACCGGCAACACGGGGAAAATGCCTTCTTCCGCAGTGGAGGAACTTTTAAAAAAATCACTCATACGGTATGAACGGCTTATAAAGGGCGGTGTCAAAAACGGAAAAATTTTTTACAATATCGGAAACATTTATTTCCGCCTTAATGATATCGGCCGTGCTATCGTGAATTACAGGCGGGCGGAAGTATATGCCCCGGATGACCCGAATCTTAAGCAGAATCTCTCATATGCATTAAGCATGCGCCACGACAGGATCGAAGAAAAGCAGAATGAAAAAATCTTAAAGACGTTTTTCTTCTGGCACTACGACCTTTCTCCAAAAATCCGCTCCATTCTTTTTGCCCTTTTTTATACAGGATTCTGGATTTTTGCCGTGGTGATTCTTTTTAAACGAAATCCTGCGGCCAAATGGGGCCTTGGAATAACGCTGACATTTTCTCTGCTTTTTATGGGATCTCTGGGAGTGGAAAGGTTTGGAAGTTCAGAAAATGCTTACGGTGTCCTGGTGGACAGGGAGGTGGTTGCCCGCAAAGGAGACAGTACATCATACCAGCCCAGTTTTGAAGAACCGCTTCATGCAGGAGTGGATTTCAGGCTTTTAGACAGCCGCGGCCAGTGGTTCCACATCGAACTGATGGATGGCCGCACTTGCTGGGTCCCCGCAGGAAGCGCAGAGCTGGTGACAAACATCAAGTAATCGTTCACAGGTGCCCCATCCGGAGTCTCGCAGGCTCGCTTACCTGCACGCGCCCAACGGAAGTGCCCTTGGGGTGCGATCAGTCTGGTTCACATA
>JAIWHJ010000159.1:0-5257 GCA_048629695.1 Promethearchaeota archaeon | reverse complement strand
GGTGAGCAGGCTGATCAGCAGATAAGCGTAGACTTCGATACTTAGGTATGCTGGGCAGCCTGATCGCCTTCCTGTGGAGTGCTGCCGAATATTTACGAATCTTCAATAAAACATGACGCTTGAATTTTCAAAAAAAGAAGGCCTTTTACTGCGGCAGACCCATCTGAAAAACGCTAAACGCGTGGTTGTAAAGGTGGGAAGCGCTGTATTGACAGGCGAGGACGGATTGAACCATACGGTCTTGAAAAATCTTGCTCAAGATCTTTTTCATCTCCGCGAGACAGGTCGTGAGGTGATCCTTGTCACTTCCGGCGCAGTTGCCGCGGGCAAGAAAAGACTCGGTTTGTCGGTCGGGGAGATCAGCTTAAGAAAAAAGCAGGCATTGGCTGCCATAGGACAGGGCAGACTGATGCGGGCCTATGAAAATATATTTGATAAACTGGGCTGGAAGGTCGCCCAGATTCTTTTGACCCATAAAGATTTTTCGTATAGAAATCGTTACCTTAATGTTCGAAATACAATTCTTATCTTACTTGAATGGGGGCTTCTTCCAATTATCAATGAAAACGATACGGTTTCGGTCGAAGAATTGCGATTTGGCGACAATGACAGCCTGGGAGCCATGGTCACCAATCTTATCGATGCCGATATGCTGGTCTGCCTGACGGACGTTGACTGTCTGTATACGGGTAATCCTGATTCAGATCCCGATGCTCGGCCCGTTTATACGGTTGCAAGGGTTGGAAGGCGGGTTGAGGATATGGCAGGCCATGTAAAAAGCGCGCTTGGTTCCGGCGGAATGAGAAGTAAGATCAACGCCGCCAAGATGGTCTCGGCCCGTGGAGGTTGTTCCTATATCGGGCACGGGAAAAAGAAGGGGATCTTAAAGAGTCTGTTTGAAGGCAAGCCTGTTGGAACCTTTTTTCTTCCCCGGAAGGAGAAGATGCAGAGCAGGAAACACTGGATTGCATATACCCTGCGTCCAAAAGGTTTTCTGGTTCTTGATCCCGGGGCATGCCGCGCCCTGGTGGAAATGGGCAGGAGTCTGCTTCCATCGGGAATAGTTGAAACACGAGGCAATTTCAAGGTTGGGGCCCCTGTCCACTGTTTGAATGAAAACGGGGATCCTATTGCAGCAGGACTTGTGAATTACAGATCTGTTGAGATTGAAAAAATCCATGGCAGGCACACGTCGGAGATTGAAAAAATCCTGGGATACAAGGACAGCGACGAGGTAATCCACAGGGATAACCTGGTGATATTATAAGAAGGAGAACTGATTATGTCATTGCAGGAAACCATTGAGACTATGGCGGTTGACGCAAAAAAGGCGGCCAGGGGATTGATGAACCTTTCTACAAACGTCAAGAACGGAGTCCTTACCGGGATGGCCGATGCCTTGATGGAAAAGAAGGAGTTCATACAGGCGGAGAATGAAAAGGACCTGGCAACAGGCAGGGAAAAGGGATTATCAACAGCCATGCTGGACAGGCTGCATCTTTCCGACAAGGTGATAAATTCAATGGTAACCGGACTGCACGAAGTGGCAGCCCTTCCGGATCCGGTCGGCGAGGTCACTGAGATGATCAAAAGGCCCAGCGGCATTACGGTCGGCCGGATGAGGATTCCTTTAGGCGTTGTCGGAATGATCTACGAGTCACGCCCCAACGTGACAGTGGATGCGGCGGCTCTCTGCCTCAAGGCAGGGAATGCAGTCCTTTTGCGCGGCGGTTCCGAGGCCATCCACTCCAACCTGGCCCTTGCCCAATTGTTTCAGGAATGTCTCAGCAAACAGAATGTTAATCCTGCCGCTGTCCAGGTTGTGGGTGTAACGGACCGGGAGGCGGTTAATGTGCTTTTGGGTCAGGAGGATTATATCGACCTGATTATTCCACGCGGCGGCGAGGGACTGATCAGGTTTGTTGCTGAAAATTCCCGGATCCCGGTTTTGAAACATTACAAGGGTGTATGCCACGTCTTTGTGGATAAATCGGCAGATCTTGAAATGGCTACCCGGATTTCCGTAAATGCAAAGGTTCAGAGACCGGGAGTCTGCAATTCCATGGAATGCCTTCTCGTGCATAAGGATATTGCCGACACCTTTCTGCCGAAAGTGGGAGCGGAGTTTGCCAAGGCAGGGGTTGAACTTCGCGGGTGCCCTGTTGTTAAATCTATTTTCCCTGGTGCAGTGGAAGCACGGGAATCCGACTGGGGAATGGAATTTCTGGATCTGATCCTGGCGGTAAAGGTGGTTCCGGATATTAATGGCGCCATGGATCATATTGCTGAATATGGTTCCCTGCACACTGAATCAATAGTGACCTCTGATTATGGAAACGCCCAGCGTTTTTTAAAGGAAGTGGACGCCTCCACGGTAATGATAAACGCCTCAACCCGTTTCAGTGACGGCGGAGAATTCGGTCTGGGCGCTGAAATCGGAATCAGCACAACCAAGCTTCATGCATACGGCCCAATGGGCCTGAAGGAACTCACAACACTGAAATTCATTGTTTATGGTCAGGGTGAGATACGTACATAAAGGAGGAGGCCTGTATGACCCATCCCCGGCTTGAGGATGCCCAGGGACGGTACATTGAACCTGGAGAGCGGATCGGCCTGTACGGCGGAACCTTTGATCCGGTTCACAACGGGCACATGGCAGTGGCTTTACGGGTGACCGAGGCATTTTCCCTTAATTCCCTTTTGTTTATTCCTGCCATGTATCCCCCTCACAAGCGGGATGTTGCCATAACGCCGTTTGAACACCGGGTCGCAATGTTGCAGATAGCTGTAACAGGGCGGCCCGGTTTTTTTGTTTCAGCAATTGAGGCGGAAAGGGAAGGCGCGTCCTATACTGTTGACACATTGACCAGACTACGGCGGCAGATGGGAGACAGGATTGATTTTTTTTTCGTGATCGGCCTGGATATGTTTGCTGATATAGATAAATGGAAGGAATTCAAACGTATCCCCGAGCTTTCAGACCTGGTTGTTATAGAAAGACCCACCCACGACCGGGAACTGATGAAAAATGTGATGGAACTATATTTTCCCGATTACAGGTTCGAGCCAGGGCTCAATGCATGGGCCGGGAAGAGGAATAAGGGCAGGATTCACTCACTTTCCATGGACCCGGTCCCTATTTCATCCACACGGATCAGGCGGATGTATAGTTCCGGTCGGCCGGTCAGGGACCTCGTTCCGCCCGGAGTGGAAAAATACATGAAAGGAGTTTACATGAGCGATAATTTAAACGACCGGTTGGGAACCAGTGAAGTAATATGGAACCTGGAGGATCTCTATACCGGTGTCACGGATCCTGCAATTGATCAAGAGATCAGCCGCAGTGAGGCAGAGGCCGGGGATATTAATGCAGGTTATGCCGGCAGGCTGGATTCACTTGATGAAACCGAACTCAATACGCTGGTCAGCCGTCTTGAAGCTCTGGCTGCCGCCATGGGCAGGCTTGGAACATTTGCCTGTCTCAATTTCAGCGCCAGAACGAAGGATTCCGAGGCAGGGGCCTTTATGCAAAAGATCAGGGAGGCCAACAGCCGGATCGGCAAGGAGACAGTTTTTTTTGAACTGGAATGGGCCTCTCTTGCCAAGGAAAAGGCCGATCCATTGTTGGCTGCGTCAACATTAAGCCATTTCAGCCATTATCTTGAAACGCTCAGGCTTTTTGCACCGCACCTGCTCTCTCAGATCGAGGAGAGCCTGCTCCTTGAGATAGCGCCGGTAGGACGAGGAAGCTGGAATGTTCTGTTTGACAAGATCATGGGCCATCTCAAATTCGGAGAACATGAAAGAAGTGAAGAGGAAGTGCTCACCGATCTTTATAACAAGGACCGGAATGTTCGGAAACAGGCTGCCGCTGAACTGACCGAGGGTCTTAACAGCCAGCTTCACATTTTAACTCATATTTTCAATACCCTGCTTGCTGAAAAAATGATCAGTGACCGTTTGAGAAAGCACGATTCATGGCTTGGTTCCATGAATCTCAACAATGAACTTCCAGACTCCACAGTGGAAGTGCTCATCAATACCGTAACCTCAAGGTATGACATTCCGACGCGCTACTATCATATCAAGCGCACAATCCTGGATCTCCCGGAACTGACCGATTATGACCGGTACGCCCCTTTACCGAATCTCCCTGGGGATGAGATTCCCTGGCAGAAATGCAAGGAAATGGTGATAAAGGCATTTGACGATTTTTCGCCTGAAATGGGAAATATTGCCGCAAAATTTTTTGATCGTAACTGGATACATGCGCCTGTTACAGACGGCAAGCGGGGCGGGGCCTTTGCCCACCCATGCGTTCCTGATGTCCATCCATACATTATGGTCAATTATACGGGAAACTTAAGGGACGTCTCCACCGTGGCGCACGAGCTTGGGCACGGCATTCACCAGTACCTGGCTGCGGATTGCGGCTATTTCAACAGCAGCACTCCCCTTGTCCTTGCAGAAACAGCCTCGGTATTTGGTGAACTCCTGGTTTTTAATTTTCAGCTTGATTGCCTTTCCGATGAAAAAGAACGCCGCGCCTTTACATGCCAGAAACTGGAATCGATTTTTGCAACCGTGTTCCGTCAGGTGGCAATGAACCGTTTTGAGGACCTGACCCATAATGCGAGGAGAGACAGCGGCGAGCTTTCATCCGACGAGATCTCGGAATATTGGCTGAACACACAGAGGGCCATGTTCGGCGATTCAGTCAACCTGACCGAGGATTACTCCATCTGGTGGTCCTACATCCCCCATTTCCTGTCCACCCCCGGCTATGTTTACTCCTATGCATTCGGCGAACTTCTGGTACTGGCCCTATACAGCCTTTACCAAAAGGAGAGGGAATCCTTTGTACCCAAGTATATGCAGCTTCTCCGAAGCGGAGGCAGCAAATCGCCCGCCGAGCTATTAAGGCCGTTCGGCGTGAATCCGGATGACCCGCAGTTCTGGAACCAGGGACTTGATATCATAAGCCGGATGCTGGATACCGTGGAATAGGGTGTCCTACAGGGCAAACGCATAGAAATCACGCTTTGGGAATCGTGTATTATGTCGTAATTTCAATCCGTTATTCTACAAAATTAATATCGAATTGAGAATAAGAAACCAATATTCCAATTGTGAGCAAAGCGAACTAAGCGCTCGGCAAAAAATAAATTGTACTTCTTGGCATCTTCATTATGTGAAACGGAAGTGGGACTAAAGTTCCCACTTCCGACAAATATAACAAAATAGCATTTTATTT
>JAIWHJ010000158.1:0-5264 GCA_048629695.1 Promethearchaeota archaeon | reverse complement strand
TTAGGTAAATGTTTGACAGCACTCCATCTGTCCGCGATCAGGCCTTCCAGCATACTTATGTGTCGCTGAAAGACCTGATCGCGGACACCTGGGGCGCCCCGCAGGAAGTGCCCTTGGGGTGCACTGTCAAACATTTACAGACCGAGGTTTTTTGTAATATTTCAACACAAGCCGAATATTTACAGTAGATTTTTTAAAAATCCAGGAAAACTGGAAAACCACAACTGCGTATTGAGATGTTACATCAATCCTCTTTTACAAATTCGATATGATTTTCCAAAGGAGTCAGTAATGGGTCTGCCTCGATGCGTATTACCGCCTTGTGCTGTTTCTCAAGCTCCAGCAGGTCTTCCCGTTTATTATTTAAGAGGTACTGGGCCACCTTGATGGGGAGGCGGCATTCAACGGTTTTGACCTTTTTCCCGACAATTCCGGTGTGTATTCTGCGCAGATAAAAAAGGGACAGTGTTTCAACAG
Source organism: Promethearchaeota archaeon (assembly GCA_048629695.1). Classification (GTDB taxonomy): domain Bacteria; phylum Desulfobacterota; class Desulfobulbia; order Desulfobulbales; family DAOVYS01; genus DAOVYS01. The sequence continues at coordinate 4,787 of JAIWHJ010000158.1, read as the reverse complement.
AGCGCACTACGCCACGGCCTGCGCAGTGTTCGCAGATGTTGTAACTCCCTGTTTGGATGGGTGATGCCATTTTTTGACGTGATATCTGCATAAGTCCGAACCTGGATATTCTGCTGATATCCACCTTGGCCTTGTCCCGTTTCATGCTTGCCTTGACCTTTTTTTCCACTTCCCTGATGTTCCGGGACTCCCGCATATCAATAAAGTCCACCACAATAAGACCGCCAAGGTCCCGTAGTCTGAGCTGCCTGGCAATTTCTACCGCAGCCTCCATGTTTGCCAGGAAAATGGTCGCTTCAAAGTCCTTATCCTTGGCAGTGCGGCCGGAATTGACATCAATTGCCACCAGGGCCTCTGTGGGGTCGATTACAATGGAGCCGCCTGAAGGCAGTTGTACTTTCCGCCTGTAAATCTGTTCTATCTGTTCCTCAACCTGGTATTGGTTGAAAATGGGGCGGGAGCCCTTATGCAGCTTGACCGTGGTCATTTTTTTCTGCCTGGCTGGAAGCAGTTCCATGAAATGGGCAACCTGCTCATAGGCATTCTTGCTGTCGACCAAAATTTCCTGAATGTCGGAAGTAAAATGATCCCGTAAGAATCTTGAGATGATGTCCTGCTCCTGGTAAACCAGGGAAGGGGCGGGCATGCTCTGGCCGAGCGTTTTGATCTCCTGCCAGAGATTAATCAGGTATTTCATGTCACGAGACAGCGCTGTTTTTGTAATACCCTTGCTGGCTGTGCGGATGATGTAACCAATCCCCTCAGGAATGTTAAAGCTGTTCATCATTTCCTTAAGCCTGCGGCGTTGCTCGTCATTGTCAATTTTTCTTGAAATGCCGGCGCTGCTGCTTCCCGGCATAAGGACCAGGTATCTGCCTGGAATGGACAGAAAAGTGGTCATGTTGGAGCCCTTGTTTCCGACACTCTCCTTGACCACCTCGACCAGCACCTCCTCGCCCTTGCGTATCACATCCTGGATCTTTAGTTTTTTCCAGTGGGTATCAGGATCAACGTCAGAGTAATAATATTCGGGATGGATATCACTGAACGGCAGAAATCCGTTTTTTTCGGTCCCTATCTCCACAAAGGCGGCCTGAAGACTCGGCTCAACCGCAGCTATTCTGCCTTTGTAGATATTTCCCTTGGTCTGCTCTCTGGATACGGTCTCCACATGAAAAGACTCTATCCTGCCGTCCTCAAGAAGGGCGATTCTGCATTCCTCAGGCTCGATCGTATTAACTAGAAGCTTGCAGACAATCTCCTTTTTTTTGCCCTTTTCACTCTTTTTTTTGTTGTCCACACGGCCTTTTACGGCAGTGGATGACTTTTTCGTTGTCGCTCCGGTTGTTTTCCTGCCAGTGGCGCTCTTGGGCTTGGCCTTTGATTTCCCACTCCCGGACTGAGATTTCGGGGAGGTTTTTTTGGCTTTGCCGGCCGCGCTCTTTTTCTCGGTCTCTTCCGTGGAGGCGGCTTTTTTGTCATCTGAAATTATATTTTTTTCAGGTTTGTCCGTATTCATTATTTGCCTTATATTCTATTTTCCGTGGCTGGGAGTTAGCTGGGATGGTAATAAATTTTTCCTGTGTGGTTTATTTTACACAATTTACCAGCCTTTGTCAGTTTTTCCATGATGTCTTTGGCATATGTGGTTTCAGCGCCTAATGCTTCGCATACGTCATCGATCGTACACGGCCTGCGCTGAAGCATTGAAATAATTTCAACTTCACTTATAATTTGCCTGTTTTTTCTGTTTGTTTTTTCAAAATTCCCGATGACATCCACAGGTCCTTCCAGCTTTGCCGCGATTTTGTTTAATTCATTGCGGTCCAGCGGCTTGACGGAATTGTCGGGACCAGGGCGGTTCACTGTGTTTAACTGCACCAAGTCCGGTTTAATTTTCTTTATTGCTTGTTTAAGGGCTTTTATGTTTTCCTGGTTATCGTTGAGTCCTTTTACGATCAGGATTTCGAGTAAATATTTACCCGCAAATTCCTTTTTGAATCTGCACAGCCCTTGAATAATTGTTTCAAGTTTTGCGCAGGATGCCGGTCTGTTTATTTTCTTATAGGTTTCCGGATCAGCCGCGTCCAGTGACGGGATGACGATATCGGCTTTCATAAGATCATCTCTCACATCCTTCAGGTGCAAAAGAGAGCCGTTTGTGAGCACGCACACCGGTTTTGTGGTTTTTTCCTTGATATGACTGATTATTTGACCAATGCCCGTGTGAAGCGTGGGTTCTCCGGAAGCTGTAATGGTGAATACGTCCACCGGACGCATTTGAGCCTGGTCGGCCGTGAAACAATCTATTTCCGCAATTATTTCTTCGGTGGGGGCGTATTCAGCGCGTTCGCACGTCAGAAGCGTGGTCGGGCCGACCTCACAATAAACACAGTCAAAGTCGCAGATTTTGGGGGGCACAAGGTCAATACCGAGAGAACGTCCAAGACGACGGGAGTTGACCGGCCCGAATATATATTTCATTTTATCAGATGCGGGTTGGAATTTTTTTGCTATCAATGAGGGAGGATGGGATATTGGTTCGGAACATAACGCATTCCAAATGTTATATGTAAATGATATATGTGTTGAGCAACTACGCAGTATACCCCTAATTTTTACTTTAAGGTACAAACTTAAAAGAATATTCCGCGATTATCAAGATAAAATCTCAAGCAGGGTTAGCGGGCGTGTCATATTGTTATTATATTTGACTTTTGCCTTGACACCTTTAGCCAGGATTCGTAGATTCCACAGATTGCAAGCTGGATGGCTAAACAAAAAAGTCCTATAAGTGTAAATTACAAAATATTTAAATTTTAGAACTTTAATTATTGACAAAATTATGTAATAAAATCTACATATTATTTTTTGCCGAGCCCTGATCAACTTGTAAATTTTATCTCAAGAACTATTTTTTTCGAAAACTTAAAAAAATAAAGGATTCCAAAAATGCGTAGTGATTTGATGAAAAAGGGGCTTGAAAGGGCGCCACATCGTTCTCTTTTTAAATCCATGGGGTATACTGATGAGGAGATCGCCAGGCCGCTGATCGGTATAGCCCATGCTCATAATGATATCGTTCCCGGGCATGTTCAACTGGACCGGATCCTTGATGCTGTCAAAACCGGCGTAAGTATGGCCGGTGGAACGCCTGTCGCATTCGGCACCATCGGCGTCTGCGATGGGATTGCCATGAATCATGCAGGCATGAAATACTCTCTTGCAAGCCGTGAAATAATCGCGGATTCGGTTGAGATAATGGCCATGGCCCATCCATTTGATGCACTGGTGGCGATTCCCAACTGTGATAAGATTGTTCCGGGCATGCTGATGGCCCTGCTTCGTCTCAACATCCCCGCGATAATGGTGAGTGGCGGCCCTATGTTGACAGGCCGTTTCAAGGGAAAAGACGTGCATCTTGTAAGCGTTTTTGAAGGTGTCGGCCAGGTAAAGGCCAACACCCTGAGCACTGACGATTTTGCTGAACTCGAAGATGCGGCATGCCCCGGCTGTGGTTCCTGCGCAGGCATGTTCACTGCCAATTCCATGAACTGCCTGACCGAGGCGCTGGGGCTGGGGCTTCCCGGAAACGGGACAATCCCGGCAATTTCAGCGGCCCGGATTCGTCTTGCCAAGCAGGCCGGGATGGCTGTCATGGATATCCTTGAAAAAAATATCAGGCCAAGGGATATTGCAACGCCTGAGGCATTTGAAAACGCCATTGCCGTGGACATGGCCCTGGGATGTTCCACCAACACGGTCCTGCACATACCCGCAATTGCCCGCGAGGCTGAGGTGGACCTGCCGCTTGACCTGTTTAATACCGTGAGTCAGCGGGTTCCGCATCTGTGCAATCTTATGCCCGGCGGTCCACACAGCCTTCAGCAGCTTGATGAGGCAGGCGGAGTTCAGGCCGTGATGGCCCAGCTTCTTGACACGGAAAAAGGGCTGAACCAGGATGTAATGACAGTTACAGGCAAGACCTTGGGCGAGAACCTTTCCAAGGCCTTGGTTCGGGATGCGAATATTATTCGGTCGGTGTCAAACCCTTATCACGAACAGGGCGGAATTGCTATTCTGTACGGCAACCTTGCACCGGAAGGGGCGGCTGTGAAACAGTCGGCCGTGGCCGATGAAATGCTGAAGCATTCAGGGCCTGCCCGGGTCTTTGAATCCGAGGAAGAGGCCCAGGAGGCGATCTTAGGCGGCAAAATCAAGGCCAATGACGTGGTGGTCATTCGTTATTGCGGACCCAGAGGAGGGCCGGGGATGCCGGAGATGCTTTCCCCTACATCCGCAATTGTCGGAATGGGGCTTGGCAAGAGTGTGGTTCTGATCACGGACGGCCGGTTCAGCGGCGGGACTAAAGGGGCGTGCATCGGACACGTTTCCCCGGAGGCTGCCGACGGCGGTCCTATCGGACTTGTGCAGGAAGGCGACACTATTATACTGGATATCACTGCAAAAAAATTACAGCTTGATGTTTCAGAAGATGAGCTTGCCAAACGGAAAAAAGAATGGCAGCCGCGTCCCCCGAATATTACAACAGGATACGCAGCCAGATACGCAAGGCAGGTTTCTTCAGGCAGTACGGGAGCAGTAGTTAAATAGTGCTATGTTCCGGGTTCAGAGGTTCAGTGCTCGGCAAAAAATAAATTGTACTTCTTGGCATCTTCATTATGTGAAACGGAAGTGGGACTTTAGTCCCGCCTTTTTGAGGGATGCAGTGGCTGTGTTGGACTAAATCCAACTTCCGACAAATATAACAGAATAGCATTTTATTT
>JAIWHJ010000157.1:0-5281 GCA_048629695.1 Promethearchaeota archaeon | reverse complement strand
GTAAGCAAATACATCTTCGGTGATGTTTGATCGAATTTTTTTTATAACAAATTACCTTTTTTAGCTGATAATCTAATAAGCTGTTAAGCTCAACAGCTCAACGGCTCATTTATGAAAAATTCCGGTAAAACCAACAACTTCAGCGGATAAAAATGCAAAACAAATATTTTTTTCTCATCACTTTCCGAATCACGATATTCCTCTTCCTTGTCTCATTTTCCGCCTGCTCAACTATAAATGGAACGGGAAACACTCTTGTGGACAACGATGATCCAACAATGGAAAATTTCATTGACACGGAAACAGCAATAGATGAAGCTGATCCCCTGGAATGCGTCAACCGGGCCTTTTATCATTTTAACGATATGCTCTATTTCCGGCTGATAAAACCGGTGGCCACGGTTTTTTCCAAAATCATTCCAAAAGATTTCCGTGTATGTATCAGCAATGCATTTAATAACCTTATGAGCCCTGTGCGGATAACCAACAACCTTCTCCAGGGCAAGTTTAAAAATTCAGGGATAGAGGTTGCCAGATTTCTAATCAATACTACAGCAGGAGTCGCAGGACTCGGCGACCCTGCAAAAATTGAATTCGGACTCACCCCAAAAAAGGAAGACTTGGGCCAGACACTGGCAACATACGGCATTGGCGAAGGTATTTATCTGTTCTGGCCGATTATCGGCCCGTCAAATCTCAGAGACACGGTCGGCCTTGTCGGAGATTCAATGCTCAATCCGTTGACTTATCTAGCAACGGATACATCTGCAGCCGTAGGGACTTACTTTGGCAACACAGTAAACAAAACATCGCTGACCCTGGGTGATTATGAGCGGTTCAAAGAAGAATCTTTTGATCATTACGTGGCCATCCGTGATGCATACCGGCAACATCGTCACAACCGGATCATAGATGCAGAGACTGAAGAAGATCCGCTCATGTTTTCCCGTCTCCATGAAAGCGTCGTGGTCAACAGGAATAAACAGGTCCAAAATCAAAACAAGGACTCAATAGACTCGGATGACAATAATCCGAACACATTATGAAAAAAATTCTAATTATATTTACATCTGCGGTTCTGATTCTCGGATACGTTTGTTCAGGCTTTTCATCCCGGTCGGAGCCCATTGACCTGGTCAAGGAAACTATTGACAGGATATTAAAGCTCCTGGAAGATGAAACCCTTTCTCGGCCTGATATGAGAGAGGAACAAAAAAAACAGATATTGTCTGTTGTCAAGACCCGTTTCGATTTCCGAGAGATGTCAAAGCGCAGCATGGCAAGACACTGGAAAAAAAGGCAGCCCGAGGATCATGATTATTTTATTGAACTTTTTTCAAAACTGCTAATGGACCGGTACATTGGCCGGGTGGAATCAAATTCAGGATCTGAAATTCTTTATAAAAAGCAGATAATCAAAATTGATAAGGCCGTGGTCTACACTGTTGCTCTAAAAAACAACACGGAAATCCCTCTGGTCTACAAGCTGCTCAAAACAGAAGCCGGCTGGATGGTTTATGATATTGTTATTGAAGGAGTAAGCCTCATCCGAAACTACAGGACCCAGTTCACCAGTGTTATTAAACGAGAAAAATATGCTGGTCTGATCAAAAAAATGGAAGAAAAAGTGGCAAAAGGCGAGGATGCAAACTAATGTCCATCCAAAAATAAGGCATTCCCTCCCTGATCCGGAACTGAAACAGGAATTAAAATCGATCCTTAACTTCTTTTCCAACAGCGAGATTGAAGAAATGTCATCCTTTCTGGACTATAGAGAATGGCCGACCGACGCCGCAGTCATAAATGAGGGAAAAAAATGTGATTTCATGGGTTTTCTCCTAAAAGGCCGACTAACTTTGAAAAAGGAAACAAGTTTCCACGGCAAATACATCCTCCTTGCCATCCTTGAAAAAGGGGCAACCGTAGGTGAAATTTCCATGATCGACCATACTCGCCCTACCGCAAACGCAACCGTAACAGCGATCGAAAATTCCGGACTACTGACTCTGACCTCTGACAGAATGGATGATCTTGTCAAGACCAATCCCGCCCTTGGGGTAAAACTCTTGAGACACGTCCTCTCGGATGTGAATAAAAAATATCAAAATGCAGTTAACCGCCTCTCCGAAATTCTCTAATTTTTTCCTAGGGTTCGCCCAAAAATTCTTTAATCTTTTCCCTTACGTGATTCTCTCCAATGCTTCAAATATCACCTCGAAATAACTGTCCGCCGGACCTCCCGGGACCCAAAAGGACCCATTCTCATTCCGGGAACAAGTTGTCCTGTATGCTGAAATCAGGGAGCATTTTCCGTATGGCCGTTTTTTATCTTGTCCTGACTTCGGTTCTCACCGGATTTTTTGCATATGCATATAATATGAGTTATTCACTTGTTTCATATTCCCTTGTCCCTGGATTCGCTCTCGGCGTGACGCTGTGGGGATTCAACAGGTTAGTCGGCCGCATTCGGGAACAAATGAAAGCACATCTTGGAAAAGTCCTTTCAGGTTTCCTGATGTTTTTTATCTATCTCATTGGATATATTATATTTTTCTCTCTAATTGTTTCCTGCCCAATGGACTGGATCATTGAACGAATATGGGTAACGTCCGGTGAAGCCGACAAATACGGCATGTGTACCGTGAATTTTGCCATTGTGATGGCACTGGGCAACCGGCTGTTCCGGCTCTGGGAGATAGCCCGTCAAGACACGTAACCATTCAGATAGTCCTCCTGCTTAGCAGACTCCTCAGTATGTAATCGTTCACAGGGGCTCCATATGTGTGCTAGCAGGCCGGCGAACAATAGTAAACCTATGTGAGTCGGACTGATCGCGCACATATGGAGCCCCTGTGAACGATTACCAAGACACGGTGAAATTGCTTGACAAGGAAACATAATTATTTATACTGTCGTGTTTCATCAACGGACATTAATCCTTTAATCATAAGGTATATAAAAATGGCTTTACCAAAAAGAAGACACTCTTATTCCCGCACCCGGAAAAGGCGTTCTCACGACGCCCTGACCCCTCCTAATGTAACAAACTGCCCCGAGTGCGGTGAACCGAAACTGCCTCACAGGATCTGCGCCGGATGCGGTGCCTACAGAGGCAGAACCGTCATCAAATTTGACGATGAAAAGTAGAGGCGCTGATAAGGTATAATGACGATCCATATAGCTCTTGATGCCATGGGCGGGGATCGTGGTCCGGATGAAGTGGTATCCGGCGCGATTCAAGCCGTTAACGAATCAGATATTGAAGTCACTCTTCTTGGAAACATGGATCGGCTTTCTACAGCGCTTGGGGATCGCTCGAATAACGATAGAATCCATGTCGTGCATACGACAGAGATTATCTCAATGGATGAGTCCCCTATCAGGGCTGTAAAGAAAAAAAAGGACTCATCCATCGTAGTCGCCGTCGACCTCCTTAAACAAGGCAAAGTGCAGGCTGTGGTGAGCGCTGGAAATTCCGGGGCTACAATGGCTGCGGCCATCAAAGGCCTCGGAAAACTCCAACACGTATCAAGACCTGGTATTTTATCTATCTATCCCACTTTGAAAAAACCTCTTGTCATGATGGATTCCGGGGCAAACGTAGACTGCCGTCCCATTCACCTCCTTCAATTCGGGATCATGGCATCCGCCTTCTCAAAGGTGATGTTTGATATCAATGAACCACGGATTGGTCTGTTGAGCATAGGAGAAGAGAACAGCAAGGGAAATACGCTTGTAAGGAAGTCCCGTGAGCTGCTGCAGGAGAGTCATTTAAACTTCATCGGCAATGTCGAGGGCCGCGACGCATTCCATGGTGACGTGGATGTGATTGTGTGCGACGGTTTTGTTGGAAACGTGTGTCTGAAGCTGAGCGAGGGACTTGCTGAAGCCATGATACGCATGCTCCGTGACGAGTTCGGTAAAACATTCATGGCAAAAATAGGATATATGCTGGCAGGGAAGGCCTTTGAAAATTTCAGGAAAAAAGTCGACTACACTGAATACGGCGGAGGCCCGCTTCTGGGTTTAAATGGTATAGCCATTATCTGCCACGGCCAATCAAATGCCAATGCCATCAAAAATGCCCTCAAACAGGCCGGGAAACTGGTTCAGAAAGAGGTGAACCGTTATATCCTGGACATGCTGAAAACCTGCAACTACTCTGACCTTGAGACAGCCGAAACTTCCCACCAAACAAAGACTTCAGCCGGAACAATCCAATGACCAGGCCGATCATCCTGGGAACAGGCTCATCTCTTCCTGAACGGATACTGACAAACCGTGACCTGGAAAAAATGGTGGACACATCGGACGAATGGATCACCACCAGGACCGGAATAAAAACAAGGCGTATTGCAGCAGGCGGGGAGGAAACCTCCAGGCTTGCGGCGGCTGCCGGAAAAAAGGCCATGGAAATGGCGGGTGTCACTCCTGATGAAATTGACCTGATAATTGTCGGAACAATGACGTCGGAGATGGCAATGCCTTCATGCTCATGTTTCGTCCAGAAGGAACTGGGCGCAGGCAATGCCTTTGCGTTTGATGTCAATGCGGCCTGTTCAGGCTTTGTGTACGGCCTTGACACTGCGGACAAATATTTGAGATGCAAGCCGGACTTGAAGGCTCTCATTATCGGCGCTGAGAACCTTTCGGCCAGGGTCAACTGGGAGGACCGGAATACCTGTATTCTTTTTGGGGACGGCGCCGGGGCCTGTGTGCTGGCAACCTCTGACAATGACGGCGGGATTCTCGCAAGCCGAATTTTTTCCAACGGCCGACTCTCGGAACTCCTCATGTTGGACAGCGCCCCCAGCATGAATCCCGATCTCAACTTTAAGCTAGGAACCAACAATGTGACGGATACTGAATGTGATAAAGGGGCCTGTATCCGGATGAAAGGGAAAGACGTTTTTAAATTTGCAGTCCGGGCCATGGCCGGCGCTGTAACTGAACTCCTTGAAGCAATTGACATCCCGGTCAGTGATGTAGATTTGCTGATCCCCCATCAGGCCAATATCCGTATATTAAAAGGCCTTGCGGATCGGCTGCATATTCCCTTTGAAAAAATCTTCATAAATCTTCATAAATATGGTAATACATCCGCTGCCAGCATACCGATCGCACTGGATGAAGCCAACCGGGAAGGACGGCTGAAAAAAGGCGATTTGCTCGTGCTGTGCGCCATGGGCGGCGGCTTTACATGGGGGACCACCATAATAAGGTGGTGAGTAAATGTTCGGCAGCACTCCACAGGAAGGCGATCAGGCTGCCCAGCATACCT
>JAIWHJ010000156.1:0-5297 GCA_048629695.1 Promethearchaeota archaeon | reverse complement strand
CGTTTTAGTGCCTTTTTAATCGCCGTTTCAAGGAGAAGCGGCGCGTCCGGATTTTCTCCCACAACAGCTCTTAATATCCGCATTTCTTTTTTTACAAGGGCGCTTTTTGTCCGTGCCGGGTACATGGGATCCAGGTATATCACGTCCGGCCGCCTTTCAGGCTTTATTCCATTGATAAATTTTATGCTGTCATCCCGGATCAGAGTCATTCGGTCTCTTATGATTGATTTTATGTCCGGATCATCTGCCGCACGATCCAGACCATCCTCAAGAAGGGCGGCCAGTACGGATGAACGTTCGATCAATTGAACCCGGCAGCCGAGACATGCCAGCACGAACGCATCCTTTCCAAGCCCTGCCGTGGCATCGAGCACATTTGGAGTGAGCGCGTGTTTCAGACCCACGGCCCGGGCCAGGGGTTGCCTTCTTCCACCGCCGTGTTCCCTTCGATATCTCATCGGCCCGCCTGTAAAATCGACGTAGACCGGCCCGGGGGCCTCCGGGCCGGTACAGCGAAGTTCCAGTCTTTCCCGGGTCAGAACCAGTAGATATTTTTTGTTTTCAGAAAGCCGTCCGTTTTCGACCGGTTCCAACAAGGGCAGGTCCAGGCGACGTGCCAGTTTTTCCGCTTCAATACTTTGGGCCTGAGTTTCAGGGGCGATTGCCACCTGAACGGATGTTGACATCTTCTGAGATTCCATGTAGATATTTTGTAACCGATCATTGGGCGAAAAAAGCTCGCAGGTGAACTATTGCAACCATTTATGATAATATTATAATGATACCATGAAAATTATTAAGGTCTCAACATGAATAATGAACAGGTAATTATAGATATCATCTGCGGTTATTTACCTGAAGTGCGGGCAATTTATCTTTTTGGAACCTGGGGTACCAAAGATGAATGGCCTGACAGTGATATTGATATCGCTCTGCTGCTGAACCCGGACAAGGCAAAAAAAACAGGTTTGCCGGCAATGAGTAATTTGCGTGTTGCCCTGGAATCCGTCTTGGAAAAGGAGGTGGATTTAATAAATATCAGCAGGGTTTCCACTGTTTTTCAAAAGGAAATAATAATCACCGGCCGCCGGATTTATTGTGCGGATGAATATGGGACAGATGAATTTGAAATGGTTGCTTTGTCGCTATATCAAAAATTAAATGCGGAAAGAGGCGCTATTTTGGAAGAGGCGTTGAAATGTGGGAGATTTTATAACTTATGAGCGATATAGTATGGAATAAAAAAGAAAGCATAGAACGTTGTTTAAGACAGATTCGTTTATATTACGAATTACCGGCCGAATTGCCCTTTGCGCAAGATTATTTGAAACAGGATGCAATTGCCATCAATATGCAGCGCGCCTGCGAGCAAGCCATTGATCTGGCTAATCACACGATAAAAACACGAAAATTCGGCCTGCCGAAAGAAAGCAGGGACAGTTTCCGGCTGCTGGCGGAAAACAGGATTATCCCGGTTGACCTGGCGGCCAAACTTGGAAACATGGTTGGCTTTCGCAATATACTGGTACATGAGTATCATGGTCTTGACCTGCAGTTGATGGAGGATGTTATTGAAAATCATTTGGATGACCTTCTTGACTTTACCAATTTTATTGTAAAGGAGTTCACTGAAAGTCAAAAAAATAATTAAAAGGTAATAACGATTTTGAAGCAAAAATCCAGATCCAATGTTGTGGGCATCATCCCGGCACGTTATCAGTCAAATCGTTTTCCGGGCAAGCCGCTTGCTCCGATCCTGGGAAAACCCATGATCCGGCATGTTTATGAACGTGCCCTGGCAGCGCCTTTGCTTTCCAGGGTGGCAGTGGCCACTGACGATGAAAGGATTGCGGAGTGCGTCCGCTCCTTTGGCGGTGAAGTGGTAATGACCAGGTCGGACCATGTGTCAGGCACGGACCGTCTGGCAGAGGCAGCCACGATTCTTGATATTTCAGAACATGATGTGGTTGTGAATATCCAGGGAGATCAACCGTTGTTTCCGGTCCAGGTAGTGGAACAGGTTGCCATGCCGCTTCTTGATGATCCTTCTCTTCCAATGGCCACTTTGATTTACAAGATTGTCCGTGCGGAAGAGATCGATGACCCCAATCACGTTAAGACCGTTTTTGATCAAAACGGCAATGCACTCTATTTTTCCCGTTCCGCGATTCCGTTTCAACGAAATCCGGATAACAAGGTTGGGCCCACCTATTATAAACACCTGGGGTTCTATGCCTACCGCAAGGGATTTCTTCTCACTTTTGTGGGACTGCCGGAGGGGGAATGGGAGCGGTTTGAGAAACTGGAGCAGCTTCGGGCCCTGGAATACGGGTATACTATAAGGGTAGTCCTTACCGAGCATGATTCAATTGAAGTAGACACGCCCGAGGACCTCTGGCGTGTTGAGAAAATGTCGGCGGCAGCCGGAGGATGAGGTATATATGAGAAAAAAACTTTCAATAATCGGTGCTGGAAACGTGGGCGCCTCCGCAGCCCACTGGGCCGTGAGTCGCGAGATTGCCGATGTGGTGATGATTGATGTAATGGAAGGGATTCCACAGGGCAAAGCGCTTGATCTTATGCAGGCAGGACCGGTTGACGGGTTTTCCGTTTCCCTTGCAGGATCAAATGATTTCAGTGATTCGGCTGATTCCGACGTGGTTATCATTGCGGCAGGTCTTGCCAGAAAGCCGGGGATGACCAGAGAGGATCTGCTTTCTAAAAATGTCGCAATAGTAAAGTCATGTACGGAAGAAGCGGTCAAATATTCGCCTGAATGTGTGCTGATTGTGGTCACAAACCCGATTGACGCCATGGTGTATACGGCGTTCAAGGTCTCCGGTTTTTCACGGAACAGGGTAATCGGAATGGCCGGCGTACTCGATTCCGCAAGGTACCGTACCTTCCTTGCCCAGGCTATCGGTGTAGCCCCAAGGGATGTCAGCGCCATGGTCATGGGTATTCACGGGCGCAAAATGCTTCCGCTTGTACGGCTTGCCAACGTGGCCGGTGTGCCGGTGTCTGAATTGTTGTCGGAGCAAGAACTCGGTGAAATTATAAATCGGACCCAGCGTGGCGGTATCGAGATTGTAAATCATTTAAAGACCGGGAGCGCTTATTTTACCCCGGGTCTTTCATCTGTAGAAATGGCAGAGGCCGTTTTGACGGACAGCAAACGCGTGCTTCCCTGTGCCGCGTTTGTTGAAGGGGAATTCGGCATATCAGGATGTTTTCTTGGCGTGCCGGTAGTCCTTGGAGCAGGCGGTGCGGAAAGGATCTTGGAATTCGAACTGACCCCGGATGAAAAGGCGGCCCTGCTTGAGTCTGAAAAAGAGGTGAGAAAACAGATGGAAGCAACCGGGTTATAACCCGTGATCGGTTACCTTGTAAGGGACCTGGTAAGTAAATAATGGATGATCCTGTATCAGTACTTTTGAAAAATCTGGTTTCCATGCGGCTTGAGCCGTTTGATCTGCTGGCGCGCCGTAATCTGGAGGAGAAACTGGTCGAGCTTGTCCTGTCAGGCCCGCCGGCCGGACCCCTTCATGTAAATGCCGGGATGACCGAACTGGCCGGGATGCTTTCCCGGGTGGACACCCGGGATCTGAATGTTGTTGTTTTCGGCGGAGGAACGGGCCTGTCAAACATTATCGGCGGTGACAGCAGAAATCCTGGTTGGCCCGGCAATCCCTTTTCCGGCCTGAAAGAGATATTCCCAAGAACACGTTCGATTGTCTGCATTACCGACGACGGCGGGTCAACCGGTGAACTCATAAAGGACCTGCCCCTTGTCGCGATCGGTGATATCCGGCACGTGCTGCTATCCTCCATACGCAAAGAAAAGCTTAAGCAACAGTATGGAATTAACGGCAACATGGCCCATGTCACGGCACATGTTCTTTATTCTCTGTTCAATCATCGATTTTCCATACGGCCTGCCTCTGCCGGGGATCTTGTTGAAAGCGGCGACATTGACCTGGTTGAACTGCCGGAGGTCATGCGCATGGAGATTGTCAGGCTTTTAGAGGCATTATTTGCCGATATCCGCCTTGCGGTTCTTCTGGACCGGCCACACTGTTTAGGCAACCTGCTGCTGGTATCTTCCATTTATCAGTATGTTGATAAAGGGCTTAAAGTCGGCCCTGACGAATTGACAAAAGGAATCGAATATCTGGCGGATCTGATAGGCGCTGTTCCTTCCGCCGTGCTTCCATGTGCAACCACGCCGGCCCGGCTTCAGTTCATGTATGCCAACGGCGTAATTGCCACGGGTGAGAATAAGTCGGCTTTTGCCAGGCGCGGCACGGCCGTGGATCGCGTATTTGTGGAATTTGCCTCTGATCCGAATGTGCCTGCAAAGACATTAAAGAGTATCACCGGCGCTGACATCATTGTGTTTGCCCCTGGGAGCCTTTATTCGAGCATTATTCCTATTTTACAGTCTCCCGGCATTGCGGATGCGGTGCGCGAAAACCGCCATGCTCTTAAATTCCTGACAGCCAATATCTGGGTTCAGAAGGGTGAAACAGACCTGGTTCGAGGTGACCCGAAACGACGTTTCTATGTTTCCGATCTGCTCCGCGCGTACCATAGAAATATTCCAGGGGGCGTGAGCGGGCTTTTTCAGCTGATCATGCTGATGGGGTTCCAGGATATACCGGGCAGTATCCTGCAGCGTTACGCGGTTGAAGGGAAGGTCCCGATATATTTAGACAGGGGCAAGGTTTGGGAAATGGGTTTTATCCCTTTGGAAGCCAGGATTTTTTCTCAGAGATCCTTAAAGGAACGAGAGGTCATTCAGCATGATCCGGAAGCGCTTGCAAAGGCAATTAGAACGATCTGGGCGGTAAAATCGCAGATTCCCGGCAGCGTAACAGGTATTCTTCCTTCAGCTTACCCTATGAAGGATACACTGATCGGCGTTGCCGGCGCCCCGCCGAACGAACTGTATCAGGCCATTGTCCGCCGTTTGAGCGACGTCTGCGATGACAGGGACGTATACGGCGCTGTTGCCGACATTATCTGGCGTCATCGCGATATCCTTTTGAGGCACCTGGATTATGTGAACGGCGTCAGCCTGATTGAGCGGGATGCCTGGAGCCGTAGCCAGAAATGGGACAATATTTTTTCTTTTTATGACCCTGAAGACGGTCTGATAAAGGTCAGACAGGATATTTTCCTGAAACCCGGCCGGTTTGAGGTGGCCTTTCTTGTGGCGCTCGGCCAGTCGCTTCTGGGTAACTATGCGGCATCCAAGAAAATAGTGCCTGTGGAAGATGAGGGAGATACGCTCGGCA
>JAIWHJ010000155.1:0-5314 GCA_048629695.1 Promethearchaeota archaeon | reverse complement strand
TGATTATTATTTCAGGCAGATAGAGCACATATACATCAAAAATCAAAATAAATTGTCAATAATCAATTGTGAATAACTAACTGATAATTAACGACATATTTATTTGTGGGTAAAGGGCAGGGTTAGGGACGGGGGTCTGCCCCTACAATTGGATAATGCGTCGGTTGAGCGCTTTTTGCGAAACCGACAAAAAAGGTATGGTTGAAAAACATTATCCATACCGGGAATATTTGCTGAACACCGATTTTTATTAATCTGCAGCAATATCTTGTTGACATTATAATCAATATATTCCACATATGGTGAAATGAAATTGCGGCATGATTTCGTAAACGTTCTCCATCTGGATTCCCGCCTTTGCGGGAATGACAATGTTCATCACACAGGATCAATAATTTCAATAAGTTAGAAAAATTTTCGACTCACCAATTTCTACAAACTTCCAGTCAAGCATCTATGACTGCCGCAACCACATATAAGATAAATTAAAAACGAAAAAAAGTAAGTGCCCTCCCGAATTATTACATCTTATTTGAATTCCCAAAATACTGCGAATTATGGTCCGAGGAATTGCCTAACCCAGATAAACTGGAATTCCCTAAAGGTACTAAATCCCAATTTATGGATAAACTCTGATGTGTCAAATTAATGTACTCCTTGAAAAGGACAACCGGCAGGAAATGATAATGGAACAAGTGACCAGACTTGAAGTGTTCCCTGAAAGCATTCGTGTCACCTCCCTTTTTGAAGAACCAAAACTGGTCCCTGATGTTAAAATTCGAGAAATCGACTTCCTGGATGGGATCGTAACCCTTGTGCCTGCGCGTGACAAAAATGAGTGAAATGATAAGCAAAACCGAACTGGAAAAACTGTACGTATTACTGCCCCATTGGATTGAGCATAATCGCAACCATTCTATCGAGTATAAAAAATGGGCTGATTTTGCCAGAAAAGACGGGCTGGAAGAGGCAGCGTGTTTTATTGAAAAAGCGATTAAGTGTATGGATGAGGCGGACAACGCTCTTGCCCTGGCACTGGAAAAAATCAGCAGGGACTTTCCTGAGGCACATACTCTCGAATCCTACGACTAGTACTTTATAACGGGTGCAAACCCATTTTGTCGCACTTTGTCGAAGTGGTTTCAATTGACCCGTTTTTTTTAACACGAGCTTTTAGCTTTAGCTCAACAGCTTAACAGCTCAATAGCTCGCCCGTAGGGCGCTATGTTACAGATCGCCAAGCAAACGCGTAATTTCCATGAAACGGTTGACGTGGTATTCTGCAGGGAGGTCCGGGTTTTTAAAGGCGATCAACCGCATTCCAATAGCGGCGGTATGTTCCCGATCAACCATTGAATCCCCTATATATATTGCATTTTCAACTGAAAGACCGAAGAAATCAAGTATCTGATGCAATGCCTCCGGATGCGGCTTTGGCTGGTCTACATCCAGGGCAGTGACGACCTTTGCAAAATATTGTTTGAGATCAAACATCTCCAACACTGCCGGCATGGTGGTTGTCCGGTTAGTGCTGACGGCCGTCTTATAATCAGGTTTTAAGAACTCAAGGAATTCAATCAGATCCGGTTCCATCATCATATACTGAAGAAAAGGTGTGTAATCAAGAGCCGCCCGGTATTCCTCCGCCTTCTCAATATTCTCGGTATAATGTCTGAAAATGTGAGTAACTGAATCATTAACATGATGCATGTGGACATAATCCACTTCTTCCTCTGTCATCGAAGGGTGGCCGAATCTCTCAAGTAAGTGATTGTAGTACCGCCTGTTCGCATTCCTGGAGTCAAACATGACACCGTCGCAGTCAAAAATAACGAGATTAAGCTTTGACATATTTTAATGATCCTTTCAATAACTCTCCTGAATTTTGATGCATTCGTAAAAAGTACTTTGGCCGAGCTATTACTATAACCCAATTCGTAAACGTTCACCAGGGGATAAAAAGTTGAAAATAATAACAGGATACGAATAAATGAAATTACAATCTTCCTTTAAAACCTATACTTACGGCCAGGACAAAGCGGCTTCACCTGACACGGTAATAGAAAAAGCCGCATCAAGCCTTGAGTATGCAAAAATAGAAATTCTTCAACGTGTATTCAGGATCGATGATCTTGACAGGCTCGACATCCCCGCATTCATCTGCAAATCCGGTGAAGAATTCGGCGGAAAAATGGGGCTCACTGATTCGTTCGGAAAAGGCGCGACCATAAAACAGGCCAATGCAAGTGCGCTTATGGAACATGTTGAGAGATTGAGCTGCCTGAGTTTTATCAATACCGACAACAATTTTACAATAGCTTCACATACCCAGGTAAAGGACAGGGCATGTGAGCTTGCGCAGTTGATCTTGCCGTTTCAGAACACATCCTACAGGAACGATCCCGACATCATAAACGACCTCAAACAGGTCCCCCTATGCTGGACTGATTCCTTTTCGCTTACAAAAAACAGGGATATCCTTCATCCGGTCAGATGGTTTTATTACATGTACGGGACAACCGGTTTTGCTGCGGGCAATACCATGGAAGAGGCTATTCTCCAGGGGCTTTGCGAGGTAGTGGAACGTCATTGTATATCATCCGTGGTGCTCGGACAGATGGAAACACCATACATAGCTCCTGATTCCATTAAAAATAAAATCGCAAAAGACCTGATTGCCAAATTCCAAAAAGCAGGCATTGAACTGTTTATAAGAGATTTTTCATTAGGCATTGGTATACCGACCATACAGGTCCTTGCTTATGATAGCGAAGCATCTCTTGGAACAATACGAATCTACAATGCGGCTGGAACACATATGAACAGCAATAATGCCTTGATCAGAGCCCTGACTGAAGTTGCCCTGAACAGGGCTCAGGTTTTGTTCGTGGAAGGTGTTGAAAAGAAACAAGGCGGGCCGACATATTGTTATCCGTCTTTTAAAAATCTTGACGAGGCTCCATATCTTACTGACAAAAATGAAAAAATTGCTTTTGACAGCATTCCCACCTATTCAAACAAAGACTTTAAAAAGGAAATTGAAAAAGCGGTCGCAATCCTTTCTGATCATGACCTTGAGGTCATGGTAACGGATGTAACTCATCCTGGCCTTAAGATACCCTCTGTGATCGTGTCCATACCGGGGACTCGCCTTAACAGACCGACAACCAAAATAAATCCCTATTTCTTAATGGGGCGTGGCTGCATGGGGATCAACAGGTATAAAGAGGCGGTTAAATGCCTTGAAAAGGCTCTGAAATTAAATCCCGAGGAACGAAACAACCCCAAAATGCTTGCCCGTATGGGTCTGTGTTATAAAAAAATCGGGGGTTATAAGAAAGCAGCCGATTATTTCCAGAATGCCATTGAACTTGACCCCAGGCTGATTCACGCAAAAGAACTTTTCAAGGATCTCACCTTTGTCCTTAAAAAAATATCATCATAATTCGTAAATATTTGTCAGCGCTTCACAGGGAGGCGATCAGGCTGGTCAGCTATACATATCGGTATGCTGGACAGCCTGATCGCCTTCCTGTGGAGTGCTGCCGAATATTTACATTCCTGGCTGAATTCAATTATGCGAATAACTACGGATTATCTTGTGATCGGAAGCGGCATCTCAGGGCTTTTTTTTGCCATCAAAGCCGCGGCCATGGGCAGTGTCACCATTATTACCAAAAAGGCCCGGCTTGATACTGCAACAAATCTCGCTCAGGGCGGGATCGCGGCAGTGCTGTCCGCCGAGGACTCATTTGAATCGCATATTTCAGACACCCTGACTTCAGGAGTCGGTCTGTGCAAGGAAAATGTGGTCCGTATGGTCATTGAGGCCGGGCCAAAACGAATCCGGGAACTTATTGAACTTGGCGTGCGCTTCAAAAAAACCATGGAAGACCCGTCAAAATTTGACCTTGGCAAAGAAGGCGGCCATTCGTCACGGCGCATCGCGCACGCGCTTGATCTCACGGGCCACGAAATAGAACAGGCTCTGTCGGACGCTGTTGCAAAAAATTCCGCTATCACGGTCCTTGAAAACCACATGGCGATTGACCTGCTTGTCGGATCAAAAATCGGTGTGATAAATGAAAAAGACGACACCTTCACAGACCAGTGCCTCGGGGCCTATGTGCTCAACCGCGAAACAGGGGAGATCTCTACATACCAGGCAGGGACAACTCTTCTCTGCACCGGCGGCACAGGCAAGGTATATCTTTTTACGACAAATCCGGATATAGCTACGGGTGACGGTATCGCAATGGCCTATCGGGCAGGAGCCCGAGTGGCAAATCTTGAATTTGTCCAGTTTCATCCCACCTGCCTCTACCACCACATGGCTAAAAATTTTCTCATTTCAGAGGCGGTTCGCGGGGAGGGCGGAAGGCTGATCGATGAGGACGGCCGTGCCTTTATGCACAAATACGACCCACGCGGTGATCTCGCCACCAGGGACATGGTTGCAAGGGCCATAGACTCTGAAATGAAAACCAAAGGCCGGGACTGCGTATTTTTGGACATCACCCACCGAAAAGCTGAATTTGTAAAAAATCGTTTTCCCAACATATACAAAACATGCCTTTCTTACGGAATTGATATTACCAGCGAACCAATCCCGGTGGTGCCTGCGGCCCACTACATGTGCGGAGGCGTTTTAACGGATACAAACGGGCGGACCAATATAAAAAATCTATATGCCGTTGGTGAAACCGCATGCACAGGTCTGCACGGAGCCAACCGACTGGCCAGCAATTCCCTTCTGGAGGCAGTCGTATTTGCCCAACAGGTATTTCTGCAATGCAGGGAGGACCGGAACTCCATGCCCGTCCGGGAACCCCCGATGGTCCCGGAATGGTCAACCGGCCATGCCACAAAAATCGAGGAATATGTGCTTATCACCCATAACTGGGACCAGATACGCCGTCTCATGTGGAACTACGTTGGTATTGTACGATCGAAAAAAAGGTTGCAACTTGTCGAGAAACGTCTGGCCCCCATATTAAACGAGGTGGATCAACATTTTTATGATTACCTGCTCACGCCTGATCTGGTTGAATTGCGGAACATCGCCATTGTGGCGGATCTCATTGTGAAGCATGCCCTTGAAAGAAAGGAATCAAGAGGACTTCATTATATAATCGACTACCCGTCCCTTGATGACATAAATTGGAAAAAAGACACTGTCCACAGTCGATGATAATTGTTTGTAAATATTCGGCAGCACTACACAGGAAGGCGATCAGCCCGGTAGGGTGCATCCATGCACCATTAACTACTTGCCGCCGGGGCCGCACAAAGGGTAAGGGATGTGCCAAACGAA
>JAIWHJ010000154.1:0-5325 GCA_048629695.1 Promethearchaeota archaeon | reverse complement strand
GTGGTGCAGGTGTGCGTGATCAGGGCAACCGGTTTTATAGTCCACAAACCTATACCGGTTGCCCCCTGATCGCGTGCAGGTAAGCGAGCCTGCGAGACTCCGGATACGCCACCTGTGACAGCTTACAGCCAGGCTATTGTTTCTCCTCCGGATAACCCGGAAAGCACTTCAATCCGGTTATCGAATAACCTGCCTGTCTTGATATACTGTAAACGCCAGCCTGCATCCGTCTTGACATACAGCATTTCAAGCTGACCTACCCTACGGACGGCCGCACCGGGTATCAGAACAGCCTGGCGCTGCTTGACCGGAATCAGCAATTTGCCGAACATACCGGGGAAAAGACCGTCAATTTCAGGCAGTAAAGCCTTGACGAGAAAGGTGCGGGTCTGTGGATCCGCATAGGGGATTATCTCCTCGACATCAGCGGTCACAGTGGTCGCAAGAGTATCTATGGTTACACTGATTGTATCGCCGGATTTCACTTTATTGATCAATCCTTCCCTGACAAAGGCTTCCAGACGCAACTGATCACTGGTTTTCAAAACCAGAAGCGTTTGACCCGGCAAGGCCAGATCACCGGGTTCGACCATCCTTTTCAGAATTTCCGCCCCTGCCGGCGCCTTTATCTCAGTGTAACCCAAGGCAATTTCCGCCTCGTTGACAACTTCTCGTGCACCATGAATACCGGCTGTAGCAGCGGAGAGGGCCTCTTTTGCCCTTCCGGTTTCAGCCTTTGCCTGCAGAAATGCCGCTTCCGCCTTTTCAAGATCTACCTTAGTGGCTGCCTGTGAACCGAAATACTTGCGTGTACGATTATAGGTTGATTCCATCCGGCTAAAAGCAGCCTGGGCCGCAATCACCGCCTGAACGGCCTGTTTTTCGGTAGCGACTGCCACCTTTCGGGCCTGCCGGGCCTGGTCAAGCCGGGAAAGAAACTGTCTGTTATCCAGAGCTATTAACAACTGTCCCTTTTTTACTCCGTTGCCGGGCCTTACCTTTACATCTACAACCTGGGCGGTAATCTGAGCCTGGATTTTTATTTCGCTCTGCGGCCTGACCGTGCCTACGGCTTCATACCAATCCGTCACCATATCAACAATGGCTTTGCCGGTACCGGCAGGCGAAAAATTCTCTATGCCCGTCCTTATGGTCATGTCCGGATCAATTTTGTCTTTGGGCCTGAAAATCAAAAAAAGAGCCAGACCCAGACATGCCAAAACAGATACTGAAATAAATATTTTTTTCATGTTCACTTACAACCCGATTGACCTTTTGATATCAGCTTGCGCCTTTGCCCAGTCATAATAGGCAGTGGTCTCATTCAGTCCGGCTCGATTCCAGGCCAATTCGGCTTCCAGATAACGGGTGATCGTTGCCGAACCTCCGTCAAACTGCTGCCTGACAAGGTTGAAAGATTCGGCAGCCATGACTGAAGCGCTTTTAGCCGATTTCATTCTTGACTCTGATTCATCCCGCCGCAGATATGCTGTTTTGACATCAAGTTTTATCGCTTGAATAAGTTTCCGGTTTGCGTGAAGTAATTCTACAATTGCAGCATGGGATTTTTTCTTTGCCGCTGATGCTGAAAAGCCGGAAAAGAGTTCCCAGTTCAACATCACGGCAATGGTCCAGTTATTTCGGTCTTCATCGTATTTAAGGTCTGCATCATCAAAATAGTATCTGGCCCCGGCATCAAGAGTAGGCAGATAATCAGACCATGTCAGATCAAGGGCTATCCTGGCCTGAATCAGTTGTTTACGCAGTTTTGTCAATTCAGGTCTTTTTTCAATCGCCAGGCTGACGGCATCAATATAATCAGGCGGGACCTCAGCAGGTCGGCATGGTTCCTGCTTCAAGTTGATTTCCATCAGGGGGTCGATCCCCATAATGACGGCAAAAATCCCTTTTGTAACGGCAAGCTGATTTCGGCTCCTGACCAGTTCTTCTTCAGCCTGAGCAAACCTGACTTTTAGAGACAGAAAATCGGATTTCAATACACTACCGTTTTCATATCGTATTCTCATGACTCGAAGCTGCTCTGAGACTGTGTCTACGGATTTTTCAGCAATAGTAATGTAATCTCTTGCAGCCATGATATCAAAGTATGATTTGATAACAGCAGCGGTAAGGTCATTTTTCACAACCTGCCGGTCTAACCGGCTGATTTCAAGGCCGATTCGGCTGATTTCCATGTTCAGTCGATCCCTGCCCCCGTTAAAAATATTTATGTCGGCGTTAATTCCGGTCTCATAATTATCAAAATTGCCGGGCCGGTTAAAATCAGTGCCCGGCTCTAACCGCCTCTGGTCAATTGTCTTAAATAGCGCCACAGAAGGCGCATTTCCCCTGGTATAATTGGTGTACATGCCCAGCCGCGGCCAAAAGGCGGCTTCGGCCTCAGCCACCATTGCCTCTGCCTTACGAATCCTGGCAACAGCTATATTGGTTTCCGGGTTATTTTCCAAAGCAATGGCTATTGCCTCGGTTAATGAAACAGGTTCGGCAAGTGAGCATGCCGGCGGATCAGCGGGGGCTCCCTTGTCAAGATTACAAAGCTCACTCGCAAATTCAGTTCTAATACTCTCACAGGTGTGCTTCGGGGTGAATAGACATCCTGTCACTAATGTCGGGATAAGGCAAAATAAAAGAGCTGTTCTCATTCCAACAACCTTCATCATCTCAGAGCCTGTTTGAAAACTCCTTTTTGGGAGGTCAAAGCCTCCAAATTTAAGAGTCCAAAGTTCACATAACCATATGAAGTCATTAAAGACTCATCCCCCCCTTTGCAAAAGGGGGGCTAGGGGGGATTTTATCTAACTTGTTGAAATCCCCCTAAATCCCCCTTTCAAAAGGGGGACTTAAAAGCGCACATTCGAAAACGTTGGAGGCTTTGACTGCCTAAAAGAGAGTTTTCAAACAGGCTCTAAGGGCGAGCCCAAGGGGAGAGGGAGATATGAAAATCATTCATGAACTGTTCAGGCAATCTCCGTTTCGGCCCATGGTGGATCATGCAAAAAAGGTCCATGAGTGTGTCGACCGGATCAGGCCGCTTATTAACGCTTTTATAAATCAGGACTATGAGGCAATTGAGAAATTGTACAATGAAATCTCAAAACTTGAGTATCAGGCTGATCGACTGAAACACAGTATCCGCAGCCAACTGCCCAGGCGCTATTTTCTTCCTGTGGCAAGGCATGAAATCGATAATTTTCTGAAATGCCAGGACAAAATTGCTGACTGTGTGGAAGACTTTGCAGTTATTCTCACGCTCCGGAAGACAAAAGTCCACCCTGAACTCAAGGAACAGTTCCTCGACTTTGTTGAGCAGATATTCCAGATAACCGAGACGATTCTGGGCGCTGCGGTCGAGATTCAAAACCTGGTTGAGGTTGCCTTTGTCGGCGCTGAGGCGGATATGGTCATGCAACTTATTGCAGGATTGGGAGAGGAAGAATGGAAAGCCGACAGAATGGCGAGACAACTGAGCATAAAAATATACAGCATCGAGGATGAACTCGATCCTCTGACCATTATATTCTACGAGAAAATTCTTCACACATTGGGTGCGATTGCCAACCATGCGGAAAATGCAGGAGACGTGCTTCGCATGATGCTGGTAAAATAGACGTAACTACTCAGGTTTAAAGGTTTATTTGGTTAAAGGTTCAAAGGTTTGAGGTTGATCGCTTCGCAATCTTCTTTAAACTGGAACCCTGAACCCCCTGAACCTTTGAACCCTGAACCCTTTTCCAGCAAAGCCGGCATAGGCTGAAGGTGGAAGGCTGTTAGTGGGACAAAGCAAGGAAAAAAAAGAATGGATCTTGTTGTTATTGGTATTACAGCGGCCCTCGGATTATACATGGCATGGAATATCGGCGCAAATGACGTGGCCAACTCCATGGCCGATGCCGTTGGTTCCGGGGCTATTTCCATAAAAAATGCAATAATTGCGGCAGGCATTTGCGAATTTGCCGGCGCAGTACTGGTTGGCTCACATGTGACAAATACGGTCCGCAAGGGAATCGTCGACCCGGTCTATATTGCAAATATTCCAGGCATGATGGAAGGAGATGCGGCAGCGCTGTTTGTCCTCGGAATGTCTGCGGCCCTGCTTGCCGCTGCTCTCTGGCTCAATGTCGCCTCTTTTGCCGGTATGCCCGTGTCCACAACCCACTCTATTGTCGGTGCTGTAGCCGGATTTGGGGTAATTGCCGCAGGATTCGGCGCAGTCAACTGGATAAAAATGGGACAGATCGTGGCAAGCTGGTTTATTTCACCGGTAGCAGGCGCCATTATGGGATATCTGATTTTCAAATTTATCAGTAAATTAATTCTTGGTAATGAAAAACCGGCCCGGGCCGCAATTATTGTTACACCTTTTATCGTTTTTTTATTGGCAACAGTAGTGACGCTGGCAACCATCTACAAAGGGCTGAAGCACGTCATCAAGGGACTTGACTGGCTGACCGACAGCCACACAATAATTATCGCGATTTCAATCGGTATTATTTCCGCATTGATCTCAAAAATATACGTCCGCCGCAAACTGCAAGACAAAACAAGACTCTCTATATCCGAGCAGCTGAAACATGTGGAAAACGTATTTGTGCCGCTTGTTGTGATCAGTTCCTGTTCCGTTGCCTTTGCACACGGTTCCAATGATGTGGCAAACGCAGTCGGACCTCTTGCGGCAGTGGCCAACATCATCCGGACAGGGACGGTAGAGATGAAAGTAGGCGTTCCTCTCTGGATACTGGTGCTGGGAGGAACCGGGATAATATTGGGTCTGGCGACTTACGGTTATCGGGTAATGACAACCGTGGGCATGAAAATTACTGAAATAACACCCTCCCGTGGTGTGGCGGCGGACATAGCCGCCACGATTACGGTTCTTGTCTGCACGCGAATGGCGCTTCCAATATCAACAACCCACACACTTGTCGGCGCAATAATCGGTATCGGCCTGGCACGCGGCCTGTCGGGCATTAACATGGTAGTGGCCAGAAACATATTTACATCATGGCTGATAACCGTTCCAATAGCCGCGATCATTTCAATCATACTCTTTATAGTCGGCCGAATATTTTTGTTTGATACAATAAAAAAAATAATCATGTCCTGACACCTTGTTCCCAGGCTCTGCCTGGGAACAGTGTTCAGTTATCAGTGTTCAGTTGTCAGTTATCAGTGTTCAACTTCCTGTTTTTGTACTGACAACTGATAACTGAACACTGATAACTAATAAAGGTTAAAATGAACGAGCATATTCTTATTGTCGAAGACGAGGAAGATATCCTGGAACTCGTGAGATTCAATCTCGAA
>JAIWHJ010000153.1:0-5333 GCA_048629695.1 Promethearchaeota archaeon | reverse complement strand
AGACCTTTTCGGGCGCCGTGGGTTGAGATGAAGTATTCCAGTACGCTTAAGCCTTCACGGAAATTCGCCTTGATCGGCGACTCGATAATCGCGCCGGACGGTTTGGCCATCAGTCCACGCATGCCGGCCAGCTGCCTGATCTGATCCTTGCTGCCCCTTGCGCCTGAGTCAGCCATAATGAAAATAGGGTTGAAACTAGGGATTTCCACGAGTTTTCCTTCCTTGTCCCTCAGGTACTGGACGCTCATCTCCTGCATCATTTCCTTGGCAACCTGGTCGGTTGACTTGGACCAGATGTCGACCACCTTGTTATATTTTTCACCTGCTGTAATGAGACCGTCACTGTACTGCTGTTCAACGTCCATGACCTCATTTTCCGACCGTGCAAGAATATCCTCTTTCCGGGTTGGAATCAGCATATCGCTTATGGAAATGGAAATGGCCGCCCTGGTGGCATACTCATACCCCATGTCCTTCAGCCGGTCGGCCAGGATTACGGTATTCTTGACCCCGGCATGGCGATAAGAATAGTCAATCAGCTTGGCCAGTGTTTTTTTATTCAACACCTTGTTTATAAAACTGAACGGTATAGCATCCGGCAGCAGCTCGGACACCAGGATTCTACCCACTGTGGAATCAATGATCTCGCCGTTCATCCTGACCTTTATTTTTGCCTGCAGGTGTGCTTCATCGTACGCATATGCAACCCCGACTTCGTCCGGAGAACTGAAGCATCTGCCCTCGCCCTTGACATTAATCCGCTCTCTGGTCATGTAGTAAAGGCCAAGCACTATGTCCTGACTCGGAATAATAATCGGCTCGCCATGGGCGGGTGAAAGGATATTGTTTGTGGACATCATCAATACCCTGGCCTCCATCTGGGCCTCCACGCTCAAGGGGACGTGCACCGCCATCTGGTCCCCGTCAAAATCAGCGTTAAAGGCTGTACACACAAGCGGATGGAGTTGAATGGCCTTGCCCTCGATAAGTACCGCCTCAAATGCCTGCATTCCAAGACGATGGAGAGTCGGCGCACGATTTAAGATTATCGGGTACTCTTTTACCACGTCTTCCAGGACGTCCCAGACCTCTTTGGAGCTCTTTTCCACCATCTTTCGAGCGCTTTTGATAGTTGTAACATATCCTAACATCTCAAGTTTGTTGTAAAGAAAAGGCTTAAAGAGTTCAAGCGCCATCTTCTTGGGCAGTCCGCACTGGTGAAGCCTGAGATGTGGGCCGACCACGATAACGGTCCTGCCTGAGTAATCCACGCGCTTACCTAAAAGATTCTGGCGGAACCGTCCCTGTTTACCTTTCAGCATGTCGCTTAAGGACTTGAGAGGTCTCTTGTTAGGGCCGGTGATGACCTTTCCTCGGCGGCCGTTGTCAAACAAAACGTCCACAGCCTCCTGAAGCATCCTTTTTTCATTTCGAATAATAATCTGTGGCGCATCCAGCTCCAGAAGTCTTTTAAGACGGTTATTCCGGTTTATGACGCGTCTGTATAGATCATTCAGGTCGGATGTGGCAAACCGGCCGCCGTCAAGGGGTACAAGAGGTCTGAGGTCAGGCGGCAGCACGGGAATGACCTGAAGGATCATCCATTCCGGGAGGTTCCCGGAATCACGAAAAGCCTCAACGATATTAAGCCGCTTGGCATATTTTTTACGCTTTGCCTCTGAACCGGTCGTGCGCATATCTTCTCTTAATACAATAGAGAGGGAACTCAAATCCAGATTTTTAAGCATTTCTCTGATTGCAGCAGCGCCGATACCTACGGAAAATTTTCCTGCAAACTCCTCTTTTGCCTGGCGGTAATCATCTTCGCTTAAAAGCGTGGCCACGGGAAGGGCGTCTGTCTCGGATTTGACTACCACATATGAATCAAAGTAGAGGACCTTTTCAAGCTCCTTCAAGGTCATGTCCAGGAGATGTCCGATCTTGCTCGGCAGGCTCTTTAAAAACCAGATATGGGCAACAGGCGCTGCCAGCTCGATGTGTCCAAGCCGTTCACGTCTGACCTTTGACTGAATCACCTCAACGCCGCACTTTTCGCATACAACTCCCCGGTGCTTCATGCGTTTATATTTACCGCAATTACATTCGTAATCCTTCACCGGCCCGAATATCTTGGCGCAGAAAAGGCCGTCTCTCTCCGGCTTGAAGGTACGGTAGTTGATAGTCTCCGGCTTTTTGACCTCACCGTGAGACCAGTCGAGGATCTTTTCCGGAGATGCCAATGTGATACGTACTGAATTGAATTTTACAGGCTTCTTGGCTTTGGCAAAAAAACTGAAAAGTTCTTCCACGGCTTCCCCCTAAAAAAATGCGGTTAACTACTGGTTATTAAAAGTTCTGGGTTCAGAGGTTCAGAGGTTAATCGAAATTTTTTTCTGTTCAACCCTGAACGTGGAACGTGGAACATGATGCCCTATGGGCAAAGACACAGAACAATTAATTTCTTCGTCATTCCGGCATGTAGTTAGCCGGAATCCAGAACACAGCCAATTCCTGGATTCCGGCTAACTACATGCCGGAATGACGATCGTTCATCCTATGCGAATCAGCGAAACTTAATTTTTCCGATACATCAAGGCTGTTCAGAAATAACCGATCACAGGTGCTGTAGCTGTGCGCGCCCAACGGAAGTGCCCTTGGGGTATGATCAGGCCGGCGAACTATAGTAAACCTATGTGAGTCGGCCTGATCGCGTGCAGGTAAGCGAGCCTGCGAGACTCCGGATGCGGTGCCTGTGGTCGGTTATTCGTCCAGCAGTTCCATGTCCAGGCACAATCCCTGGAGTTCCTTTACAAGGACGTGGAATGACTCAGGCAGACCTGCTTCTAAAAAATTGTTGCCCTTGACGATCTTTTCATACATCCTTGTCCTGCCTCCCACGTCATCCGACTTGACAGTCAGAAATTCCTGCAGCGTATAGGCGGCGCCATATGCCTCCATGGCCCAAACCTCCATCTCGCCCAGACGCTGACCTCCGAACTGGGCCTTGCCTCCTAAAGGCTGCTGGGTAACCAGCGAGTACGGGCCTGTGGACCTTGCATGAATTTTATCGTCAACCAGATGGTGCAGTTTCATCATATACATCGTGCCGACAGTAACCGGGTTGTCAAATTTTTCACCGGTCATTCCGTCGTATAAAAATGCCTGACCCACTTCATCCAGTCCGGCGTCCGCCAGCATAGTCATGATCTCGCCTTCCCCTGCGCCATCAAAGACCGGGGTTGCCATATGGATTCCCGTCCGCATCTCCCGGGCCCATGCCAGCAAGTCATCTTCACTCATGTCCTTGGTCAGGTCCTTGTACTCTTCAGGTGAATATACCGCTTCCAGAGCCGTTTTAAGATCATTGACCCGATTATGGACAGCCAGATCATAAAATCTTTCTCCAATCTGTTTGCCGGCCCGGCCTAAGTGAACCTCCAGCACCTGGCCGACATTCATACGTGAAGGCACGCCCAGGGGATTTAATACAATATCAACAGGTGAGCCGTCCTCGAAAAAGGGCATGTCTTCTTCCGGAAGAAGCCTTGAGACAACACCCTTGTTCCCATGGCGGCCGGCCATCTTATCACCCACTGAAAGTTTTCTCTTGGTGGCAAGGTAGACCTTGACCATCTTGATAACGCCCGGAGGCAGATCATCGCCTTTCCGAAGACGGTTGACCCGGGCCTCGTGCTCGTCCCTGACGTGTTTCACCTGACTTTTAAAACGTTCATTTATCAAATCCAACTCGCCTTGAAGTTTTTCACGGTCCGTGAAATCAATCTCAAGTAAGGCGGAAAACGCCATCTTTTCAAATATTTCTTCAGAAATATTCTCACCTTTTTCAAGAATGAGTTCTCCTTCTTCAGAAAGTATGGCGGATGCTGTTGTTTTACCCTTGAGCATAGCCGCCATCTCTTTGCGAACAGCATTTTCAAGGCAGTTGATCTCGTCCTCAGCATCCCGGTCAAGCCCGGCGATTTCTATCTTCTCAATCGCCAGAGCGCGTTCATCTTTTTCAACACCCTTTCTGGAAAAAACCTTGGTATCAACTACAGCGCCCTCAACACCAGGCGGGACCCGGAGCGACGTATCCTTGATATCTCCCGCCTTTTCGCCGAAAATGGCCCGCAAAAGCTTTTCTTCCGGTGAAAGCTGGGTTTCTCCCTTTGGAGTGACCTTGCCGACCAGAGTATCCCCTGACCTGACCTCGGCCCCGATCTTAACTATTCCGCTTTCATCAAGATTCCTTAAGGTCTCCTCGCTCACATTAGGGATGTCCCTGGTAATCTCCTCTTTCCCAAGCTTGGTGTCACGGGCAACCGTCTCAAACACCTCGATGTGGAGCGAGGTAAATGTGTCGTTTTTTAAAAGCCTTTCACTGATCAGAATCGAATCCTCAAAATTAAATCCGCGCCATGGCATAAAGGCAATAGTGACGTTTTTACCGAGAGCAAGTTCTCCGCACTCGCATGCAGGGCCGTCTGCCAGGATGTCGCCTTTAGTTACTCGCCGGCCGGGAATAACACACGGCACCTGGTTAAAACAGGTGTTCTGATTGGATTTTTTATATTTTTCCAGCCTGTAGACTCCAATGCCTGTGGCAAAACCGTCAGTTCCAGGCTCATTGTAACGCACTACAATGCGGTTGGCGTCAACCTCCTCCACAACCCCGTCTCCGCCCGACAAAAGGCAGACACCGGAATCACGGGCAACCGTTTTCTCATATCCGGTACCTACAACAGGCGCGGCACAACGCAGCAGGGGCACTCCCTGACGCTGCATGTTGGAGCCCATCAGCGCACGGTTGGCATCGTCATTCTCTAAGAACGGAATCAGTGACGCCGCCACGCTGACCAACTGATTAGGGGATACATCCATATAGGTGACTCTATCAGGTGTGGTCATAACCACCTCGCCTTCTTCTCTTGCAATGAGAGAGTCGCCTATGATGCGGTTTGTTTTGTCTAATTCTATCTTTGCCGGGGCGATGATTTGCCCCTTTTCGTCAAGTGCGGTCATATAGGAGACATCTTCTATGACCTTTTTATTCTCTACTTTACGGTAAGGAGTCTCGATGAACCCGAACTTGTTGACCCTTGCAAAGGTTGCCAGGGATACAATCAAACCGATATTCGGCCCTTCAGGGGTCTCAACCGGACAGATCCGTCCATAGTGAGTCGGGTGGACGTCCCTGACCTCAAAACCGGCCCTCTCCCGTGATAGACCGCCGGGGCCGAGAGCGCTGAGTCTCCTTTTATGGGTTACTTCGGAGAGCGGATTCGTCTGATCCATAAACTGAGATAACTGGCTTGTGCCGAAAAATTCCTTGA
>JAIWHJ010000152.1:0-5387 GCA_048629695.1 Promethearchaeota archaeon | reverse complement strand
ACCCTAAGAATGAAGCCTTTAAGGCGGAATACGACACATTTTTCGTATATTTTCTACATCAAATCAACTAGTTGATTTGGTCCGACCCCATTTTATCCCATTTTATTTTCACTTGGTCCGACCCCATTTTATTTTATTTTTTACCATTTTACCCATTTTACATTACGGCGGTCAGTGGCAGTTCAATCAGGCCACCATGTTTGCATCAAGTAAACTTTCGTATGGGATGTCCATCCCATAATGCAAATTAACAACTTGTTTCATTGAAAGAGTTCGTTTCCGGTTGAGAACATCACTTACTCTGCTTTTTGGGCCAAGAAACTGCTCAAGATCTTTTCTCCGCAAGCCCATTTGTTCCATACGAAAAAGGATCGCCTCTACTGGATCAGAAGGCGGCATTGGGTAATGTTTATCTTCATAAACTTCCACTAACGTCATCAACACATCAAGTTCATCACCTTCCGGTGTACCAAGTTTTGCCCCCCAAAGCACTTCAATTCGCTTAAGGCTTTGATTATATGACTGTTCATCTCGAATAGGTGTAATCATATTATTTTACCTCCTCGACATTAATGGCATCATACTCTTTATGAGTTCCTACAAATTTAATATACATAGCTTGTCTTGGGTAATCCATTGCACATATTATCCGATAATTATTACCTTTTATGTTAAATACAACACGATTGTTGCCAACAAAAGAGGCATGGCGAAATGTATTTTTTACATCCTGTGGACTTGACCGGTTTTTCTTTGCACAAAAATGATACCACTCGTTCAAATATGGTTGAGACTTTTCGTTTCCAGCCTTCTCCCAGTATCGCCTGACCCGACTTTTTGCAATTATTCTCATACAAATGAGATAATGTTACCATTTTGGTAATGCAAGCATTTTCTACTCATTCTCTTTTGCCCTCAAAAAATTACCGAAGACTTTTTGCTTTTCATTCGTATAAAATAGTATGGGAGAAAAAATAAAATTTGTTGCCGGCAAGTTGTCGAAAGAAGAAAGGATTATTTTAGCGGAATTGCTGAGAGAACCACCCGCCATGTCACGTCGGTTTGATTTTTAAATGTAATCGTTCACAGGCGCCCCATCCGGAGTCTCACAGGCTTGCTTACGCTGCAAGGGGAATCTCTGCATTAATTATGTCCCAAGGCACAAATATTTTTTGAGAATCATCCATACTGATGAGACCGGCTTTTTTCAACAGCTGTACGTCCTGATGGACATTTTTGTAATCACGCTTCAACATCTTGCTCAAGTTACGAATACTGGATACACCGTGTGCATGAAGATGTTGCAGTAAGGCGATTCGGCGTTTTGACAATACGCTAAAAAATGTTATTGGTTCCAAAAAATAGCAACGCTCTTCAGGAACTGAGACCTCTCCTTTCCCGGCTCGATGCCATGCATTTATAAATTCTTTGTTCATTTGTTCTTCGGTGGCAATTCCAACTTTAATATTTTTTTTATCTTTATTCATTTTTCTGCCTCCGAAACCAGTTAATGTCTTTTTGAAAATCATCCATCAATGTTTCAACATCAACAAAATGATACGTTTCCTCTTTGTTGCATTTTTCATGCGTTTGCCCTGCCCTTTCCCCTAAGGGCTCGCACAAAAATAACTTCACATTTTCATGCGCCGATCCATACCGCATGACTGCGTTGCTCGTCGGTTAAATAGCCCTGCTATTCGCCCTCCTCGCGCCTTGCCATGCGGGTGCCTCAACACCTGAAAATGTGAATTTATTTTTGGGCGAACCCTTAGTCACCTCTCGAAATTTTTACAACTCACTAAGGGCTCGGAATTTTTCCCTATTCAACCCTGAACCCTGAACTCGGAACCTTGAAACGCAGTCAACCACAAAAATAATTTTCACAGAGTAGTAGTCTGTTAATCCGGGCTCCGGTTTATTAAATACTGCTGGGCAATGGATAGAAGATTGTTAATAAACCAATATAGGACCAGTCCGGATGAAAAATTGATAAACATGAATGTGAAAAGAACCGGCATAAAAAGCATAACCTTGGCCTGAGTCGCGTCAAGAGGGGCAGGCGTCATCTTTTGCTGGAGGAACATACTGCCGCCCATGAGAAGTGTCAGCACCGGGATTCCACCGAGATACGGGATATCAAATCCCATGTAAAGACGATCCGGGGCTGAGAGGTCAGTGATCCAGAGCATGAACGGTGCGTGCCGGAGTTCGATGGACTGAAGCAATACTTTATAAAGCGCGAAGAACAGAGGAATCTGGGCGAGCATGGGCAGGCAGCCGCCAATGGGATTCACCTTGTACGTTCGATACATCTTGATCATTTCCTGGTTCAACCGTTCCTTATCGTTTTTATATTTTTCCTGCAGTTTTGTCATTTTGGGCTTGATTTTCTGCATGGTCTTCATGGACTTCATACCCTTCTGGGTGACCGGCCAGAGGAGAAGCTTGAAAATTATTGTTACGAGAATGATGGCCAATCCGTAGTTGTGGACAAACCCGTAAAGCAGGTTCAAGAGGGACAGCGCCGGTTTGGCGATAATGTCAAACCAGCCGTAATTGACGATCTTGTCCAGGTCATAACCCATTGCCTTGAGAGTATCCAGTTTCTTGGGGCCAAAATAGATCGTGTAGTGGTATTTTTTATGTCCGTGTGGAGGGATGAGTTCAAGATCGCCTGAAAGAAGCGTGTTTACCTGGTCCTCTCCGGAAACGGACAACCTGACAGTGTTTGCGTAAGCCGCATCTGAGGAGTCGGATTGCGGAATGATGCCGCACATGAAATAGGTGTCCTCGTACGCGACCCATTTAAAATTTCCCTTCAGTGTCTTGGGACTGTCACTAAAGTCTTTCAGCTTGATTTCTTCAAGGTGATTATCTAAAAAAACGGCCGGGCCGTTGAAGAGGAATCGATTGGAGGCATTCGGGGAAAAGGGTTTGTTGGTCATGCTTAAGTAAGGAGTCCCATGTACCTGTTGCGGTGAATTGTTGAAGATATCTATTTCAAGCTGAACCAGGTAGTCCTGATTGGAAAATACCAGGCTGCGCGTGACCTCGACCCCGGAAGGGAGTCGGCTTGTCATGGACAGGATTTCTTTTCCTGACTCGCCGGTCACTGAGACGGATTCCTTGTCCGCAGTGAATACCGGCATCTCGGCCTTGGACGGATCAAGGCCCCAGAAAAAATAGAGGGGAAATTGCCATGCCGTATCATTCGTAATGACAAGTTCCTTGTCCTCGGCGCCGGGATCTATGGACTCCTTATACTCCTTTAGTTTGAAACTTCTAAATCCCCCGCCGGTTTCCGAGATAATTGCCGAATAAAGCCTGGTATCCACAGGGATGTCCCGGCCCAGGATGGTGGGTTCAGCCGGCGTTTGCTGATTTTCGGCTGATGTGGGGAGACCTGTGATAACGGCCGGAGCGGGCGGAAAAAGCTGTGACTGCTCCGATTCTATGGACTCGACCTGCAGCGGATTTTCAACTGCGGGGTCGATTTGTTCGGCAATGTTTTCCTGACGAATTTCCTCCGGCTGCGGAGGAACAACCAAAAATTGATAGGCCATTAGAATGGCCATTGAAATTACAATGGCCAGAAGCACTCGTTGAGTTTCCATGAAGTTGTTTTTCCTTAGAGTTTGCCTTCAAAAAGTGTTAACTTGGTAGTATTAAGGATGCCGAAATAACGATAAAAAACAATTATCAATTTATCTTCATCCATTTTTACGGCAAAAAAATGTCTGCTTAAACGCCTGACAGGGACTCACCTCAAACATTCATCAGGGATAAAAAAAAGAGGTTGAAAACACTCTGCCGCGCAAGCGTTTACCGATGCCGCAACTGTGAACGATTACAGGGCAAGGGATTTGCAATCCGGAAGGGCTTTTGCTGCACAGTAGTGATCGGTTAAGATAAACCTCCTGCGAGACTCCGTCTGGGGCACTGGTTACGATTCACTTACAAAGCCGGCTGAAACAGCAGTTGTCAGCGCTCAACAGGATCATATCCGCCCGGATGAAAAGGATGACATTTCAAGATCCGGCGAAACGCGAGGAAAAGCCCATACACCACTCCGTGTTTGGCAACGGCATCAATGGCATACTGGGAACAGGTGGGCATAAATCGACAGGAAGGAGGAAACAGGGGGGAGAGAAACAGTTGATAGATCTTTATCAGAAAGATACAGACCCTTCCCATTATGTTATCACCCCTTTACTGAAAAGGAAACAGAACTAAAAGCCGGGTGTTGTTTATGACACACGTCTATTTCCCGGCCGGATAAAAATAAATGAATAGCAGATACTATGGGTTGCTGCATCTCGACGTCGCTTCCCCCGGGAAGACCGGCGATCTGTTTCAAGACTTGATGTTGTCCTTGTAAAGAATCGATTTTACCGCAATTTTTACGTCATGCGGGCTGTCTATTGAAAATCCTTTGCGTATGGCAAAGACCATGTCCATTCCAGGGGATGATTCAGCGCCGGCACACCCGGCATCGGGGTCATTTCCGGTATCCGTATCCGAATTGGCGGTTGATGATAAAAAGACCCTTTTTTTAAAAACGTCCTGATTCAGTCGAAAAAATTCCCTGATAATCCTCTTGATTCTGTTTCTTTTTACAGCTCCATTGATTCCGTGAATGCTGATTCCGAGCCTGTTTTTCGTACTGTCATTGGGCGTGGTTATCAGAGTGAAATGACTGCCGCGATGACGATTCCCGTGTTTATATACCCGATTATATTCACCGGGTTTTCTCATAAGGTTTGATTTGGGAAACGAAAAGCGCTTATAATGCATCTCCAGTCTCGCCCAGGCAGCAAAAAATTATAAGAGACCTCAAACGGCCAGGCGTTTACGCCCCCTCGCTCTGCGCCGGTTGATAATGGCTTTTCCAGCCTTTGTTTTCATCCTGGACCGAAAACCATGTGTACGGCTCCTTTTGATATTGCTGGGTTGAAATGTTCTTTTACTCATGTTTTTTCCTTATATGAAAGCTGAGGGATGTTAATAGAACAGGGTAATAAACTACATACGGGAAAACATGTCAAACAAAATTGTCCCGTTATGAGTGAAAACATAAATATTCGGCTTGATGCCGGAACAAAATCGCAGGAATAGCTAGTTATTTCGAGGACTTTTGCGATTGAAGATCAATTATAGATATGGTAAAGTCGGAATACAAATATGCGGCTACCAACGTAAGGCGGTACAGTTTGTAAATTCAATCAGTTAGCAACGGGTGCAATACAAAAAAGTGACACCAGTAAGATAATGTAAGGAGCGCTAATCAGTCTCAACATTAGGAGCACCGTGCCGTGAACGTGCTCGTGCTCCTGAACGTACACGAACAAGGATTGAGATTGATTGAGGCATTGGATAAGCAATGCGCA
>JAIWHJ010000151.1:0-5397 GCA_048629695.1 Promethearchaeota archaeon | reverse complement strand
ACGCCCATGCCGGGCGTACACAATTACATTCAGTTGACTCGCAGCACGGAGCCGATTTTTCAAGTAGATTCAAATATTTTGAATCTGCCAAAGTATGCGGTAGTTCCACGGCGGGCAACTGATGTTTGACGTAGGGCTCCAGAGAATATGAGGTGATTATATGAAACGAGATGAATTAATTGAGCAAATAAGGCAAGCTGTTCATGAGGTGGAACTTGAGGCAGAAATCATCCTTTACGGTTCACGCTCCCGTGGGGATGCTCTCTCGGAATCAGACTGGGACTTACTCATCCTGGTTGATGGCCCTATAAGCGATGAACGTACAGATCGGATTCGGCACAGGCTCTATGAAATAGAATGGGAATATGGAGAAGTCATCTCCTCGATTGTTCGGACCCGTGAAGAATGGAATAGTAACCTCTATCAGGCTATGCCATTTCACCAGCGAGTACAGCAGGAAGGAATCAGACTATGACAGAATGGAGCAAGGATCTGGTGCTGTACCGTATGGCCCGAGCACGAGAGACTCTGGAAGATGCTCGTATTCTTGCCAATGCGGGGCGCTGGAATGCTTGTGTGAACCGGCTCTACTATTCCTGCTTCTATGCGGTCTCTGCTCTTCTTGTACGTCACGGTCTCTCATCATCCAAGCATACGGGCGTGCGTAGCCTCTTCAATAGGCAGTATGTGAAGACGAGTAAAATCCCAAAGGATTTGGCACGGATCTACAATGATCTTTTTGAGAGACGTCAAGAGGGTGACTACATCGATTTCGTAAGGTTTCAAGAATCGCAGGTTCTGCCATGGATCTCAAAGGCAGAACAACTCATTGGGTGTATCACCAGCTTGGTTGAAAAAGAGATAAGTTGACTTACTTGCTCTCTTTATCCGGTTTGGGAAAGCCCTGCCCTAACCAGGCGGCTGCACTTGATCGCCAAAAAGATGGCGGCAAGTGACCCGCGTCGTTATGGCTATTTGATGATTTTGACCCTTTTGGGATATTTGAAAAAAACTCATATTTTCAAAAAGTAACATAATGCTAAGTTGCAGGACTGACCTAACCCAGATAAACTGAAAATTTTTAAAGGTCCTGGATAAGTGCCTTAAAACATGTGGCACCGCAGGCGTCACAAATAACTTCGGAGTTTTTATGCCATAAAAAACAAGAAAATTACCACTAAGGCACTAAAAATAACTTACCAATAAATGACACAAACAATGGAAATCGCCAGTTTTATTCAAATCGCCAAACACCTCACCCCGCCTTTGCTACTAGTCGGACTAGCGGTGTATTTGGGCTTTAGCATTCACAACAAAATGTTGAACAAAGACGTGTTGAGCAAGCCCAACGCCAAGGACAGCGGCAATCTCAAGCTCAAGATGTTGCAATACGGCTTCTGGCTGATTGTCATTCTCGCCATTTTGGGTGTTGGCTTGGCCTTTTTCCAAATCTGGATGGATGCCCAACAGGCCAAGTCATGAACCTCGCCTCCTTTCTCAATCATCCCCTCACTCTTATCGGCCTAGTGTTGTTGGGGGCATTCGGTCTGTTCAAGCTGATTCTGAAATCCGGCTTATTGAGCAAAGTCACAGGGAAGGAAACCGCGCCGATCCTACACAAGCTGTTAAACTTCGGCTTTGTGCTGGCGCTGAGCGTCGTGGTTGCCGGTTTCGGTTTGGAAGCCTGGAGAATCCATAAACAGATTGACCAAATCCAGCAGGCAAAGAAAGCGGTAATCGGTGAAATTCTGACCAATATCAGTAGTCTTGATGAACGACTCGGTTTTTTCCAGCAAATCTTGGAGCCGGACACGTTTGCACGACAACTGGATGAAGTACGGCAGAAAGTAGTGCCCGCGCTCAGACGAAATTTTGCCGTGGGTTACAACCGTCTCATCATGGAACAGAAAATCACCACTCTGCGCCAGATGATGAACAGCAGCCCCTTACCCACGGCCAGCGGGCGTTCGTTGTTGGAAAACCTGCGCGACAGCGGCATGGACACGGAAACATTCCGCAAGTTCTACGACCAATCAGCGGAAGTCGAGCGTGTCACCGAAGACTTTCTGGATACGCTTGAATACATCGGAACAATGGGAGAAGAACCGAGCGTGCTACAGACAGAGTACAGCAATCGGAAACTGCAAGTAGCGGCGCGTAACATATCCATCGAATCTCAAGTGGCTTATTTGTACGCTCTTGCCATTTTGCGTGATGCCAACACAGGCCCACATGCTGTGCCGTTGCCGGATTCCGCCGCAACGACCCTGCAAGCCCTGGAGCATTTGCAACCGAAAGAATTGATTGACCAGAAACAAACAGCCATTTTGCTGTCGGAACTGATGGAACAAAAATCCCAAGTGATCGCGGAAAAAACCGCCTTGCTTTCTCTGGCAGAACAATTGAACCAGGAAAAATTGCGTAATTTCAAGGGACTCGACAAACGGCTCAAAATCAATCCGACCGACACCTGGAACGAAGTCGTCGGCAAAGCCATCTCCTTGCGCCAATTCGGACGCACGGCGGAAGCTGTGGCCGCATTTTCCCGCTACGGCGACATGTTTGCCGCGACGGATCCCACAGCCAGGCGATATGCCCACACTGCTCAGCAATTCACTACCCAACTGGATATATTGGGCATGTCAGGCGGCGCGTACATTTTCGAGATCAAGCCCGGCGGCACAGCCGCGCAAGCCGGCTTGGAAGTAGGAGATATTATCATCAAATACAACGGCCACGTCATTACCGATATGTCGGTTTTTGTCGAAGCAGCGAAATCCGCGCAAGCCGCCGATACCGTACCGATTACTTGGCTTAGGCTGAATCCCCAAGACCGCTTCGAGCGGCACGACAAAACTGTTCCCGGCGGCAGTTTGGGAGCCGGAACAATGCCGATTTAGAGGGATAAAAAGGGAGTCTTGAAACACAAAATTTTCGTAATTAATTTCGTAACTTCTTGATTTTACGGTTAATTCAATTAAATATCTTTGTAACATATTGATCACATTGGGTTTCCCTGCAAATCGTTCTGGTTTTGCACAACATTATGGAGTTTTCCGCATAAAGACCAGTCGGTTGTGTCCAGCTCCAAAAATAATCGCATCTTCAATATGATGACAGCGGTTACTGAGCGGGTCGGTTCAATCATCCGATTCAATGAAACCTTTCTGGATTTTTTGCGCCTTTTCAAAATAACTCCTCATGCCTGCTATGCTGGACAGCCTGATCGCCTTCCTGTGGAATGCTGACAAATATTTACGCGGATTTATTGACAAACACCCACCAAGTGGTAATAATCGGTACCGGAAAGGCTGCAGGTGATAACAGGTGAAGAGCGCTAAGGGCAAAATGAAAACCAGATATTCAAACCCGGACAAAAAAAATCTTTTAGCAGTTGACGTTGGAAACAGCCACACAGTAATCGGAATATTTGTTGGAGATGAACTCCGATTCCAATGGCATGTAAAAACAGACCGCGACATGACCATGGATGAACTGGCCGGTTTGTGTCATGGTCTTTTTTTAATGGAAAAATTTGATTTTTTGGACATCAGCGATGCTGTGATTGCCAGTGTGGTACCGGCCATGGAGTCGGAATGGGCGGACTTTTCCCGAAAACACCTTGACCTTGCGCCGCTCCTGATTAGCGGAACAGACCTTGAAACCGGAATAAAAATCAAGACGGATCATCCGGAAGACATCGGCGCCGACCGCATAGCAAATGGTGTTGCGGCATATCATCGGTATGGCACGGCCCTGATCGTTGTTGATTTCGGAACCGCAATCACGTTTGACTGCATTTCAGGAAAGGGTGAGTATCTGGGCGGGGCCATTGCGCCGGGACTCGGCATTTCTCTGGACGCGCTTGAAAAACGGACCGCGAAACTTCCCAGCGTGGATATTTCCAGGCCTCCGGGAAATCCTATCGGCACCAATACCATTGCTGCCATGAAATCGGGTCTCCTGTTCGGATTCGGAGGACTGGTGGAAGGACTGGTCAAACGGATAAAGCAGGAGTTTGCCCCTGAAACGCCCAAGGTCATTGCCACAGGCGGCATGGCGCCAATTATAGCTCCCTATGCCGAGTCCATTGAATCGATTGAACCAGAACTCACCCTTGAAGGGTTGCGCCTGCTCCATGAAAAAAACACGTAAACGTTCACCAGCACTGCATCCGGAGTCTCGCAGGCTCGCTTACCTGCACGCGATCAGGGTAACCGGCATAGGACTACTATAGCCGGTCACCCTGATCACGCACATCTACAGCACTGGTAAACGTTTACGTACGAAATCAATAATTTTAATAAAATCAGAAAAACTTTCGACTCACTTGTTACATATGGCGAATGATTGCAAAACAAATGATCCATTCCCGGATCCGATCCTGCCTCCACGTCTTAAAAAAGGCGATATCATCGGCATTATGGCGCCTGCAGGCCCCATTGAAAAGGAAGATGATTTCAACAGCGGGGTCAGGCTGCTTCACGAGATGGGCTTTGAGACCAGGATCTCCCGCGGCATAATGAAAAAAGAAGGTTACCTGGCAGGGTCGGATTCCCACCGGATCACGGAATTTCACGATCTCTGGGCGGACCGGGAAGTAAAGGCTATTCTCGCGGCCCGCGGCGGATACGGCTCACAGCGAATGCTCTCCGGCCTGGACTTGGACCTGATCCGGCATCATCCCAAGGCGCTGATCGGCTTTAGCGACGTGACCGTACTCCTTACCGCAATCTTGAAACACACGGGCCTTCACACTTTTCACGGCCCAATGGTGACGACCATTGCCAGGGGAGACAGAGAATCAGCTCATGCATTCTTCAGGATGCTGACGCGGATCAAGCCTGACACCATTAAACCGAAAGGTCTTGAAATCCTGGTACCCGGTCAAGCCGGGGGCCGTCTCGCAGGAGGCAACCTGACCAGCCTGATTCACATTATGTCTACTGCCCACGAACTTACGTGGCAAAATTGCATCCTGTTCCTGGAAGATGTTAATGAAATGGGCTACCGGGTTGACAGGATGCTGACACACCTGAAAGAGGCAGGCCGCCTGAACTCCATTGCCGGTCTTATTCTGGGCAACTTCAAAGAATGCGGGGACCAGGAAATTATCTGGAACCGTGTCATAGAACTGCTCGGCAAGGAAGGAATTCCGATCTGGGCGAATTTCCCGGTCGGCCACGGCGACAGAAACCTTATACTGCCCCTTGGCATCGAGACAGAGA
Source organism: Promethearchaeota archaeon (assembly GCA_048629695.1). Taxonomy (GTDB): domain Bacteria; phylum Desulfobacterota; class Desulfobulbia; order Desulfobulbales; family DAOVYS01; genus DAOVYS01. The sequence goes on along the minus strand of JAIWHJ010000151.1, from coordinate 169 downwards.
TGAATTCGGCTGCCGGCACGCTCAATTTCCTCCAACCCCCTTTTTCTCAAGCAGAATAAACTTTCCACTATCAGATATTCTGCAACATTACGGATACCGCTTCGCCGCAGACCATAAGGCGCCCCTGATGAGCGCCCTGAAAAGCATAAACTTCAGCAGGCAGGCTACC
>JAIWHJ010000150.1:0-5399 GCA_048629695.1 Promethearchaeota archaeon | reverse complement strand
CGGTAAGTACATCGTGTCAACCGAGGTAGCCATGTTATGTGACACTAACTGTACCGAAGATTTTGAGGCTACAAAAGCGAATTACCTGGCTCAAGTGTATGCCGACGCCAGCTTTATCGGTGTACGGGCAAACATCTGGTACGATGTGAATGGGGGTTGGCGAAACAGCGGGTTGATTGATTCTGGAGAACCATTACCGGCTTACAACGCCTTTCAGACATCTCACATGGAAATTGACGGCCCAGACGCGATCATAGACATCAGCGATGGCTGGCTGCGGGGGTATGAGTTCCAATTTCCTGATCGCCGGGTGTGGGTCATCTGGGCTCAGGATGGTAGCTCGCATACGTATACTCTCCCGGGGACACCTTACAGAATTAAGGATATCTACGGAAATAATCTCCCCGTTTCCCAGGTAATAAACGTTAATTACAACACGCTCTACATAGAGTGGCTTCCATAGTGTTGAATTAAAACCGCCATATCCGATCGTTTTCAGCATCCACGTTTGGGTGGAACACTGATCAAGGCGCCGTCTCCGGCGCCTTGTTTAATTGTGCATCCACGTTTGGCTCGTTCGGGGTGTAACTGACAACTGACAACTGACAACTGACAACTGATAAGGGACTGCCGGAAAGTGAAACGGTTGATGACCATATTTGCGCGCAACACGGTGTTTGCAAACATTGTGCTGCTTATAATCTTCCTGGCAGGTGGACTTGCGACCCGTTTCATGGTTTGCGAGACCTTTCCTGAGATCTCTCTGGAGATGATCAGTATCTCGGTGGCTTATCCCGGCGCAGACCCTGAAGAGGTCGAGGAGGGGGTCTGCCGGAAAATCGAAGAGGCCGTGGAAGGGATTGAAGGGATCAAGCAGGTTGTCACCAGGTCCAATGAAAACATAGGCACTGCTTATATTGAAGTAAAAGAAAAATATGATGTAAATGATGTCCTGGATTCAGTCAGGAGCAAAGTGGAGGCCATTTCCACATTCCCGGTTGATGCTGAAAAGCCGATCATAACCGAGATGGTGATAAAAGATCCGGTCATGTTTGTTTACCTGTCCGGAGAAACGTCCGAGCGTCGGCTTAAAGAATGGGCCGAGGATGTGCGTGATGATCTGCAGCAACTCCCGGAGATTTCCCAGGTCGATATATTCGGGGCCAGGGATTATGAAATCACGATTGAGGTTTCCGAGGAGCGGCTTCAGGAATACGGTCTGACCTTTGACATGGTGGCGGATGCGGTCCGCCGCAGTAATCTGAACCAGGCAGGCGGCACGATTCGAACTAAAGGCGAGGAAATCAGGGTCCGTACCGTGGGAAGAAAATACACGGGCAAGGAAATTTCATCCATTGTGGTCCTGGCGGGCCGGGCCGGCAATGTTATTACACTCGACCGTTTGGCAAATATATATGACGGTTTTACCGAGGACCCCATTACAGCCACGATAAACGGAGAGCCTTCCCTCATGGTTATGGTTTACAAAACCAGTGAAGAGGACTCAATTGCAATTTCCAGGGCGGTTTCAAAATACGTTGCGCAGGCTCGAAAACTGCTGCCTGAAGGGCTTAATATTGACACGCTTTATGACGGTACGGAGATCTTGAAATCCCGTATCGATCTCCTGGTCAAAAACGGGGTTATCGGGCTTTGTCTGGTTTTTTTCACCTTGTGGCTGTTTCTCGACACACGGCTCAGTTTCTGGGCCGGCATGGGCATACCGATTTCTCTTGCAGGGGCTATGGCCATTCTATGGGCCATGGGGGCGACCATTAACATGATTTCCCTTTTCGGCATGATCATGGTTTTGGGTATCGTGGTTGATGATGCCATTGTGGTGGGTGAAGCGATTTTCGTGCACCGAAAGCATGGCAAACCTCCTCTTAAGGCAGCCGTGGACGGGGTCTGTGAGGTCGGGATGCCGGTTTTTGCGGCGGTTGCCACAACCATTGCGGCCTTTATCCCGCTGGCCTATGTTGGAGGGACAATGGGTAAATTCATTGTGATTTTGCCTACTGTCGTGATTTCCTGTTTAGTCGTTTCGTTGGTAGAATGCTTTTTCCTCCTGCCGGCACATTTAAGCCGCCTGCCGGACCTGAACGCAAAGACAACAATCCGTAATCGTTATCTTGGGAAACTGGAAAAGATCCATTTAAAGGCAGGTCTATATCTGGAACGGTTTGTGGATAACCATTATGTCCCATTTCTAAGTAAAACCTTAAACCGCAGGTATGTCTCGTTCTGTGTTGCAGTGAGCATCCTGCTTGTAGTCCTGGGCTTTATGCAGGGCGGTTTTTTAAAATTTCAAGTGTTCCCTGAGGTCGACGGCTTTGTTGTCACATCAACCATCGAGTTCCCAAACGGGACGCCTCCGGCTGTGACAAAAAACGCGGTCCAAGAGGTGGAGGCCGCGCTTCTTCGCCTTGCCGGGCGGACCGAGACCCGTTCCGGGGAACCCCTGCTCGTAAATCGGCTGACTATCGTTGGACAGACGCTTGGCGACATGGGGGCTGCAGGGCCGCATCTCGGCGCGGTACAGGCTGTTTTTCTCGATTCCGCGAAACGGGGGATTCATTCAAAAGATCTCTCGATCCAGTGGGAAAAGGAAGTGGGTGTGATTCCCGGAGTGATATCCCTGACATTTGAGGGCCTGGCCCATGGGCCGCCCGGCGCGCCGATCGAGGTGTGGCTGCAGGGTCATGACATGGACGAGAATCTGGCGGCATCTGATGAACTTATGGAAAGACTGAAATTATTCGACGGGGTCTACCAGGTCCGTTCGGATTTCAATCCGGGCAAGAACGAGATCAGGCTGAAGCTTAAACCCGAGGCCCGGACGCTCGGCATTACAGTGGATGACCTGGCGGGGCGGATTTTTTCCGGGTATTACGGAAGGGAGGCCCTCAGGCTGCAGCGCGGGCGCGATGATATCCGCGTCAAGATCCGTTACACGGCTCTGGAGCGAAGCAGGATCTCTGATCTGTCCCAGGTCCGGATTCGCACGAAAAATGGATATAATGTTCCGCTCCACTCCGTGGCTGATATCTCATATGGTCCGGGATATTCCATGATCACCCGGACGGACGGTATGCGCCGGGTAGCTGTCAGCGCAAATGTTGACACAAACAAGGCTAATGCAGGGGACATTTTTTCAGAGCTTTCGAGCAGTTTTTTTGAAAAGCTTGAAAAAAATCATCCGGGTATTCGAGTCTCTCTGCAGGGTGAAAAGAAAAAAATGCGGGAGTCGTTCGGCAGTCTTATGATCGGCTTTCCGCTGGCCATGATGGGAATATTCGCGATTGTCGCCACAATGTTTCGATCCTACATCCAGCCTCTGATTATCCTGTTCACAGTGCCGTTTGGTCTGATCGGCGCGATTATGGGTCACCTGTTGCTTGGTTATGACCTGTCCATGATGAGTATCTTCGGAATGGTGGCCCTGTCCGGAGTTGTGATAAACGATGCCATTGTCCTGATCGAACGGATAAATGAAAACCTTGCACAGAGAATGTCTTTTTTTGAGGCGATCACAAACGGAGGAAAACGTCGTTTCCGGGCAATTTTTCTCACATCCGTGAGTACGGTGGGCGGACTCATGCCGCTCATCCTTGAAACGGATCTTCAGGCAAGATTTTTAATCCCCATGGCGCTCTCCATTGCCGGGGGCGTGGCCTTTGCAACGGTTCTGACCCTTGTGCTCATCCCAAGCCTTCTCACTATTCTAAATGATTTCCGCCGCATCATCCGCCGCGCGCAAACAGGCGCCTGGCCGACCCGCGAAGAAGTAGAACCCGCCCTTTCCCGCCTTTCGTCTGATTCATAAGGATTTGTAAATTCGTTCCTCACTCCTTGCGTCGCTTTGTTAAAAGCTCTCGCCATGTTGTTTGATCCATTGTTCGAACAGGGGTACACGAAGTCTAAGGTTATTGTTTGCCTTGACGACAAAGCCATAGTCCACAAGGCGCAGAAGGTCTTTTTTGCAGGAAGGCGTCTTTCCGGCCATGATCTGGCGAACGGTCGCCTTCAAGCTGTCATCGCAGAAGTGGCGCCAGAAGGTGACCATCACGGCGTTGTCACGGCCCAGCACCTTTTCTTCCAAAACGGCCTCAAGGTCGTCCGCGGTCATCTCTTTTTTCATTTTGGTGTTGGCGCGGTTAACCATCTCGAAACCGATGTGTTGGAGCAGGGCCGGATGGCCGCGGGTGAGATGCCAGATTTTTGCCACCAGCTCCGGGGGATAGACCAGATTGAAGCCCTCATAAGGCCGTGTGATCAGCTTTTCGGTATAGGGCTGCTTGAGGTAGTCGACTTTGAGCCGGTAAGTGTGGACAAAGTAGCGACTCAAATCCGGCTCGCCTAGGTCGGTGAAAAGTTTAAGACCGGTAAATAAAAGGACCACCTGGTTTTGGTGCTGGGAAAAGCTTCGCATGGCACCGAGAAGGTCATCACCAATATCGCCTTCTCCTTTTACGAATTTGTGGAAGTTCTCGTATTCATCAAAGGCGAGGATTATCTTGCGATCTTTCCCCATGGAGATCTCTTCAAGGAATGCCCGGAAGGTATGCCAGGCGTCCATAGGATTTTGGGGGAGGGATTTTTCCTTCACGTTCAACTCGAGTTGTTCCCCAATTCGTTTCAGGAAACCGCTAAAGCAATCGGAGACGCTGCGGAATTCGTCGCTTTGCATGTCCTGAATGATGACCAGGAAACCATGGCCTAAGAGTTCCGGCAGAAAGTTGAGCAGACTGGTCTTGCCCACCCGGCGCTGGCCCTGTAGCAAAAAAGTGGGCATGAGGGTCGAGCTGCCGATGCGAATGCTCAGCTCATCCCGCAGGTCTTCCCTGCCTGTGAAGGTCTCTGCGCCAAATTGGCCAGGTCGCAGTGATTCCCCAATCCGGTAGATGTTGCGCGTGATCGGCTCGATGGTCTGGAGATCCTGCGTCATACGTTTGAGAGCCTTGTCGCTCTCTGTGATCCACCGGCGGATGGCCTTGAGGTAGTCCGTTTTCCAGGCGCCAGCTTGTCTTAGCGTAATCTCTTCAAAGTCGCACAGAGACGTGTGAAATCTTTCCCATGATTCCTTTTTCAGACCCTGATGGGTTTGTTTTTCGGCGGTGATCAAATCGTCTCGAGCTGCCTCAAGGGCTTTGAACCATGCGGAAGAGGGCATCAGGTGGCCGAGTTTCGGGGCTTCATGGGGCGGGATCTTTGCCTTGAACTGGTCGGCTTTTAGTGGGTGATGGAACCAGAGGCTTGCCGTGGCCGCGTGGACAATGCGAAAGGCCAGCTTCTGCTGAAGCGGACGGTATTCGAAAAGAAAACGGGAAAATTGAAGGCCCAGGTCAGGATCCTTCCACGATCCGGCCAGGAGGGTACGCTCCACTTGAGGCAACGGC
>JAIWHJ010000149.1:0-5433 GCA_048629695.1 Promethearchaeota archaeon | reverse complement strand
TGGACTACCCGCCAACTGAACTGGTGTAAATATTTGTCAGCGCACCCCAAGGGCACTTCCTGTGGAGTGCTGACAAATATTTACAATTTGGTAATTTTAGCTATTTGCCGGCATCAAGCCGAATATTTACCTCTTTTTTAACCCTTTTTCTGTAATTTTCGGGACTTGCCCTTTATTACGACCGCCCTTTCCCAATCCTTGGGGGCCAGAAAAAGCATTTTGTTCCTGTCCTCAATATTGACTACCTTGATCAGCCCCTGCAGCACATTATGTTGCAGCACCTTGTAACTCTGCTCATCCAGTGTAATGATTTTGCCTACTCTCGGCATGTGTTTTTTGACCTCACGATAAACATCATACTCATAGTTGAGGCAGCAGAGCAGACGGTTGCAGATGCCTGAAATTTTAGCGGGGTTTAACGGAAGATGCTGCTCTTTGGCCATCTTGATCGAAACAGGAGTGAATTTTTTTATAAAAGAGGAACAGCACAATTCACGACCGCAGCATCCAAGCCCCCCTATCATTTTGGTCTCATGACGCACGCCGATCTGCCGCATCTCTACCCTGGTGCGGAATTCTTGAACCAGGGTCTTTACTAGTTCCCTGAAATCCACCCGGATATCCGATGTAAAGTAAAAAATGATCTTACTGCCGTTAAAAAAACGTTCCACTTTGATGAGCTTCATTGCAAGCTCAAATTTTTTAATCAGCTTCCGGCAGAGATAAAATGTCTCCTTTTCCCGGATCACCAGCTTATCGTACTTGGCAACCTCTTCTCTTGTGCTTCTCCTGGTCACTGAATACAGGGCTTTTGTCTTCCCGCCATCCTCCTCAGGTAACTGGAGCCCGAAATTAATGATCCGGGCCGGCTCCAGGCCATGGCCGGTCTGCGCCATTACGACCTCGTTAATTTCCAGGTTCCGAATGCGTGAAGAGGCGCAGGAGATGTGCTCATTCTCGCGGAACTGGATCATGTACCACCTGTCCGGTTTCCGGTCGGACCGGTTCTGTTTTTCCGAGCTGGATTCCGTCTCGTCCTGTTGTTTTGTTATCGAAGTGTCGAGCATAATTTTTTACTGTAAAATCAGTAAGTAAGCTGATTGTATATTTTGTATGTCATTCCCGCAAAGTCAGGAATCCAGAAAAATTGTCAATAGTTCAATTTCAGGAAAACTATATAATATACCATCAAATTGTTCTTTATCCCATCATTAGAAAATAATTAATTAACCGTGTAAACGTTCACAGGTGCTGTAGCTGTGCGCCCGAAGGAAGTGCCCTTTGGGGTGCGTGATCAGGGCAATCAGCTATAGCCTACCTATGCTGGTTGCCCTGATCGCACCCCAAGGGCACTTCCTTTGGGCGCGTGCAGGTAAGCGAGCCTGCGAGACTCCGGGTGCAGTGCCTGTGAACGTTTACAGCAAGCTGAAGAAAAGCGCTTCGCATACCAGGGTACGGTTACAGTTTCGGTCTAGCTGCTTTCCGGCCTTGTTAATCAGAACAAGTCTGTCGGAAAGTTCTTTCAGATTCCACCGCTTCCGTGCGGCCTCCATAAAAGGAAAAAGGTCACGGCTTATGAGCATGGATTCGGATGCGCCTGTTGCAAGAAGAATCAGGTCCCTGAGCCATACTTTGATGAGATCAAGGAGTTCGTACAGGTTTTCTTTAAGTTTGGCCGCTGTTTCGGCCAGATTAAAAATAATCTCCACGGATTCAGGCCGGCCTTTAGTTAGCCTTAAGAGCTTTTCTACGATCTCACGTCTAAATGAAAGCAGATCTTTTTTTAATAGAAGTTTTGCCCTACCAATGCTCCCCTCCGCCACTGCAGCAAGAGTGGCCGCATTCTCTTCCGAAATATCGTTTTTCAACATAAGGGCTTTAGAAACCAGGTCATAAGGAAGGGAGTGAAAGGGAATCACCTGACACCTTGAAATAATGGTTGCAAGGATGTCGCCCGCCTCATCGGCAGTCAATATAAGGATCGTATTTTCGGGAGGCTCTTCCAGGGTTTTGAGCAGGCTGTTTGCAACTTCCTTACGGCACATGGTGTTGTGGATATCTTCAAACAGCACTACCCTGTGCATGGCCTCAAAGGGTGGGTAGGTCAACCGGCGTTTTAATTCACGCACCTGTTTTATTTTGATATAAACCCCTTCAGGCTGAATGAGAAGCAGATCCGGATGGTTGCCTGAGCGGAATTTAACACAGGAGGAACATTTGCCGCAGACATCCTGATCCACTGGGGAAAGGCAGTTGATATATGCGGCAAATGTAAGCGCGCATCGCTTTTTGCCCACACCCGAAGGCCCCCTGAAAAGATAAGCATGGCTCATTTTTTCCCGGTAAAAGGATTTTTTGAGAAGCTTTTTTGCCCTTTCCTGGGCTATCAGGGAGTTAAAACTGAGATGCATTTTTTAAACCGTTTACAGTTGTCGGTCTTTGGTTGTCGGTTTACAGTTTTCTTTTTTTTCTATCTTTTTCAACCGTGAACGGTTCCTTATTCAAGGAAAGACATCTGCTTTGGACCGGTTGTATTATCTGTGATGTCCGGGCTTTTCCGATCTTGGATCTTCTGGGGCTCCTCCCGGGATGCGTGACCGTTAACGAATAGGAATCGTTCAAGATTTCTCTGGTATTCCGTCCACTGGTAACCGGAATCCTGGGCCTGGTCTTCCAGGCGGTTGATATAATTTATCTTGGCGTCCAGGTCATCAAGGAAATGCAGGATAAAGGCCTCACGCATCATGGGGAGGGCCGGGGAGCCGAATTCGTGCCGGCCATGATGACTCAAAATCAGGTGCTTTAATCTGACTCCAAGTTCCTCGGGGAAATCCGGAAGTTCTCTGATTTTTTCCTGTACCATATCAACACCGATCACAAGGTGCCCGACAAGCCGGCCCTTAACCGTGTAATCAAAGGGAAAGGCGTCAAATCCGAATTCCTGGATTTTTCCAATATCATGGAGCAGCGCGCCGGTAATGAGAATCGATCTGTCAATCTCGGGATAAAGGACTGAAACCTTATCAGCCAGTCTGGTTACCGCAAGGGTATGCTCAAGCAGGCCGCCCATATAGGCGTGATGCATAGATTTTGCGGCCGGCGCTTTTTTGAAATTTTCAAAAAAGCCGGTATCTTTGAAAAAGAGGAGAAGAAGCTGCTGAAGATGCGGATTTTTAACTGTTTTGGCAAGCTTTATGACCTCTGCAGCCATACTTTTGATATCACCAGGGGCAGTGGGAACAAAATCAGTCATGTCAAGGTTTGAATTGTCTGCCGCCTTTAACGTGTTGATCTTGAGCTGCAATACGCCTTTATATGCCTGGGCCCGCCCTTTCAGCAACACAACTCCACCCGGCCTGCATTCCGTTATCCATTTGTCCGCATCATTCCATACCCGGCCGGCCATTTCGCCTGTGCGGTCCATTACGTTAAGCATCAGATACGGGTTTCCGGTACGGGTTTCGGCCCGCCTCACATCCTTTACAAGAAAAAGCCCCTCTATATTCCTGCCGTCCCGGATCTCTTTTATAAATAATCCTTTCTCGAGTTTCATGACCCGATATTACATGTCACCCTTGTTGTCGTCAAGGGCAAAGGGGAGCGGGGTATAGCGTCAGGCTATCATGACCGACTAGCAACACATTATTCTGAAAATCAACAACCTTAACGCGAAGCTGGACTAACTCCATCTATTAAAAATCTAAACGATATGATATGAACAAAAAATACCCGGTCAAGAAAAAATGCAGGTGTTCCCAAAAAGGGCGTGGGCAATGCTGAATAATATGATAAAAATAATGCAATTTGTGCGGGTAGAATTAACCAAAGAATTGTTAGCTCCAACGGGGCCATTGTCTCATTTTCTCAGAACCCAATATTCCATCATTCCGCCCACTGAACTTAACGATGTGCAAAGAAATAAACAGAAAAGCAGAAAAATTCTTGACTAAACACACCCGTCCAATAATATCGTTTGTCGCAAGTTGCGAGAAAAATTTTTAAACAACTAACCACTTGAAATGACGGAAAATAATTCAGATTTAACATTCTTTACTAATAAAGACGGGCAAAGTCTGCTTGACCGATTCAAAGCCACCTTAAAAGACACACAATTATTTGATGTGCTGGTAGGTTACTTCAGGTCAAGCGGTTTTTATCAGCTCTATGAATCCATAGAACCAATTCAAAAAACGAGAATACTTGTCGGTCTGGGAATTGATGAAGAGTCATACCGCACAATCAACCAGTATCACCCTCAAACAGTTATTGACTTTGAATCACACAGCAACGCAAAAAAACAATTCCAGGATAATCTGATTGAAGAGATAGAAGACTCCACGGAAGCAGATCAACACCTTGAAATTGGTTTGCGTAAATTTATTGAATTTTTACAAGCTGATTGTGTCGATCCCGATTTGGATAAAAATCAAGGCGGCAATGGAAAAAAACTTGAAATCAAGGCGTATCCTTCCAGGAATATTCATGCCAAGGTCTATATTGGCCGTTTTCATCCCGACGACAGGGACTATGGCTTTGTGATAACAGGCTCCAGCAATTTTTCCTATTCCGGTCTGGTGGCAAACCGAGAATTTAATGTTGAACTCCGGCAAAGGCGTGATGTCGAGTTTGCCCTTGAGCAGTTTGAAGACCTCTGGAAGGACTCGGTGGATATATCAGCGGAGTTCATAGATGCCGTGCAAAAGAAAACCTGGCTCAATGACACCATAACCCCTTACGAACTCTACCTGAAACTGATTTATGAATATATGCAGGAAGACATCAACCTACAGAACAAAATCGACACCTTTCTTCCCGAAGGTTTTATGAAATTGCAATATCAGGAGCAGGCAGTTATCCAGGCTCTGAAAAAACTTGAGGAGTACAATGGGGTCTTTATCGCGGATGTGGTGGGCCTGGGCAAGACCTTTATTACCGCGCAGCTTCTGCAGCAGATCAGGGCTGGCATCCTGGTGATCTGCCCGCCTGTTCTAAAAGACTACTGGGAAGAAAGTCTGCTTTCGTTCAGGGTGCCGGCTCAGGTGGAATCGCTGGGCAAATTAGAGCATATTCTTCGCAGGGGGCTTGACCGCTTTGATTATGTAGTAATTGACGAGGCCCATAGGTTCCGCAATGAGACAACCCAGTCTTATGCCGATTTATTGGATATCTGTCGCGGTAAAAAAGTGATCCTGGTAACCGCTACCCCGTTGAACAATACCATCGAAGATATTTTCGCCCAACTTAAACTTTTTCAAGCCCCCAAAAATTCAACTATTCCGGGTATTCCGAATCTGGAGAGATTCTTTAACCGCCTGAAAAAACGGTTCGCTAATCTTGAAAAGGGCGATCCGGACCCGGAACTCCTCGTAAAAAAGCGTCTTGATGATCTTTCGGTCGCCCGTTTCGAGATCGACGGTATTGAAAACCCAGTAC
>JAIWHJ010000148.1:0-5441 GCA_048629695.1 Promethearchaeota archaeon | reverse complement strand
TTATTTAAAGCATTCTCTTGAAGGGAGCATTCGCAATTTTAGATTGATAACTATAAGAAAATATACAAAAAAAATGGTTTGAAATTAGATTCTGTTGTCCGTTAAATGAGAACTCTGAACTGTTTTTTCCACTAATCCACGATGAGCCTTTTTTGTTAGAATAATTATGTTCAACTACTTAGTCAGCTATACCGGTTGCCCTGATCGCGTGCACATGCGCCGCCTGTGAACGTTTACCTCCTGTCGGCTATGTATTTGGCTAGTGCATTGATGGAAGAAAATGCCTCCTTTCCCTCCTCCATATCCTTGATCTGTACGTTGAAATGTTTCTGGATCAGCACCACCAGTTCCACTGCATCCAGCGAGTCAAGCCCAAGCCCTTCCTCAAATAACGGGGCATCATCGTTTATGTCGGCCGGAGTGACTCCGGAAAGTTTCAGATCATGCACAACCATTTTTTTTAGTTCTGTTTTTAAATCATCCATATTTTTTATTAACTGCTCAGGTGCTTAGGTTGAAGGCTGAAGGTTGAAGGTGCCCCGCAGGAAATGCCCTTGGGGTACGTTTAGGGACAAATCGTGCGTGATCACAGGAATTACTGCTTCCAGAAATCAAAAAAATTATACCATTGATACGGGTATTGTTCCAGGTAACGTTCCAGACAATTTACAAACCGTTTGGCAGCCCGGCCCATTTCCGCCCGTTTTTCATCACGCTCACCGTGGTGTATTGTAAATAAATCCCATACACGTAATTCATAACCTGTTTTTCCGGTTTTGGCGGCAAAAAGAACAACAACCGCGGCCCCGGTGGCTGCGGCCAGGCTGTAGGCCCCGACCGGCAGGCGTACCGGCGAATCAAAAAAATCAACTGTAACATGAGGACCGCCCGCATACCGGTCGCCCATAATGGTCACCACCTCGCCCCGCTGCAGGGCTGCGGTACACTCCACCATGCCTCCCAGGAAACCGTCACTCCTGATGATATTAAACGGACAGGTCCCGTTGCCGAGATCAAAATAGTGTTTGGCAACCGCTTCCTGTTCATACTGCATCAAGGAATGGACCTTGACCGGCAAACGGCTGATATGGGCAAGGGCCGACTGCCAGTTGCCGACATGGGCGATCAAGAGGACCACCCCCCTGCCCTGTTTCAAGACTTCACACACCTGTTCCTCGCCTACGAAAGTACCGTTCAGGGCCGCGCTTTGTTTCAGGCCGAGCCATGCCCGGTCCACCAATACCTTTGCAAAAGAGTGGACTATCTTAAAGGCGGCAACCCGGCTTTGCCACCAGCCCTGACCAGGAAACCGGCGTTTGAGATACGGCATAACAAGATGATGAATCCGGCGGCTGCCAAGTATATAACTGCCGATCACAGGCCAGAGAAAAAAATAGGCGCCGGTCTGGCCGAAACAAAAAAGCATTGTATAAAAAAAAGCGTGTCCGCAGGCTTCCAGCTTTTTTTTCACGCCTTTAGCCACAGGCGGTCACCTCTCTGGAACGAAACCGGTTCACACACCAGTAGACCAGGCCGCCGAACACAAAGCCCAGCAACGGCCCTACCAGAAGTGATCCAAGCAGCCATTCCCACAGCCGATAATGGAGTTCCACAACTCCTGTTTCCCAGTTGAGTTCCAACAGAAAAGAACCATGACGCAGGAAATAACCGACCTGTATGCATAAAACCGGTACCACGGGCGGCGCGCAAAGCTGACTCGCGGTAACCGCGGCCAGTTTATTGAGATGCAGACGGTGTGTCACATAGAGAATGGCCAGTGTATGGCAGGCCAGGAGAGGAAGAGCGCCGAGAAACAGGCCCATCCAGACCGCCACGCTCAATTCGAGTGTGGAAGTATGCTCCCGGCACAACCTTTTCAGCAACTTCACCGGATGCAGAAGTGAAAGACCGCGGGGCAATGCGCCTGGTTCGGCCTCATCGTTCACGTCAATCAGCGGCCTGTGGGGCCACGGCATCAGGGCCCGGGTTACCAGCTTTGTATGCAGGCAGGTCAGTTGAAAATTATCTTTCAATTTATGAAAATGGGAACAACGCTCGCCCTGCGGAGGGTAATGAACCGAAACCGGGATCGAATCAACAGGCACCCTGGCCCAGGCTGCCCGGACCAGCACCTCGACTTCAAAATCATACCTGAGGCTCTTTAAAGGAAGGCGCAGCAGTTCTCGAACAGGGTAAAGCCGGTAGCCGGACTGGGTATCCGGCAGATCCATACCGGTTTCCAGCCGCACCCAGAAATTGGAAAACGCCCGGCCGAACAGACTGGCTTTGGGCACGGTTGCCTCCGTCATTTCCCTGGCCCCTACCACGATTACGGGCCATTGACGTTCCGCCCGGCTGATCAGTTTTACCGCATCAGCCGGATCATGCTGGCCGTCCGCGTCAAATGTGACAATGGCGTCAAATTCATGGTCAGCCGCAAACCTGGCCCCGGCCATGATTGCAGCCCCTTTTCCACGGTTGACGGCTATTGTGATAATGTAACAATCCAGGTCCTTCAGTTCCGCGGTTCCCCGGTCCGTGGAACCATCATCCACAACCAGAAGCGGCAGCCCGGTGGCCAGTCCCTTACGGACTACCTCCTTAAGAAACCCGCCATGGTTATAAACCGGAATTACAAGAAGTGTCTTCATTTTCGTTGACAGTTAATCAAGCCCCTAAAAGCCTTCCACCTTCAGCCTATAAACTCGCGTAATCATTGTAATTGCAACAGAAAATCCCACATGGGTCCTACATACCCCTTTTTGTGCAAATGTGCGATCCTGGAATACATTTCACTGCAGGGATAAATGCGGTCAAACCTGGTATTCCAGGCCTGTTTCAGGCGGTCGTTAAGATCATGTTCGGATATTTCCGGAGAAAAATAAAAAACCGGCTCAATCAATGAAGCGCCCTTTTCAAGAATACCCTCTTTAACTGCTCTGGAATGGATGGCCGTGTCAGGCAGTATCCTGATCCCGGTAAAGCCGAAGACCACTGACCGCTTGAGCCTTTCGATATTGGCTAATCCCTGTTCCAGGGTCTCCGGGTTCTCATCCGGTCCGCCGAAAATAATGAAATGGCTGCAGGCAACCGATTCTTCCACGGCAAGATCGTTCATTTTTACAACATCATGCCAGCCGAACCCTTTGTCCATTGCGGCAAGCGTAGTGTCACAGGCTGCATCCGTTCCCAATTCCATGGCTGCCAGACCGGCCCGTTTAAGCAGCCTGAGTTCTTTTTGCCCCAGATTGCCGGGCCGGAAAAAAGCGCACCAGGGTGTCTTGTTACCGCGCCGGATCAGCGCCTCTGCAACCTCCAGATAATGGCCATTCTGATCGTTAAACACTGAATCCGTAAAAAATATATAGCCACAGTTAAACTCCCTGGTTATCCGTTCCACTTCCAAGGCGACCTCATCCGGCGGCTGGAATCTGTACCAATGGCCCTCAAGGTTGGGATACGAGCAATAGGCGCATCTGTAAGGGCAGCCCCGTTTGGTCTGGACATTAAGCATGCCCCCATGTTCAAGATAATATCGTGCCACATCCGGGTCATACCGGGCCGGACCCCATGGGGACGGTTGTTGAGATGAGTAGACGATTTTTTCCGTTGGTTCTATATTATGTTCAAGGCCGTCAGCCAATCGGACAAGTTCATGCTCCCCTTCTCCCACGATGCCATAGTCAGCCTGCAGCAGGGCCATGATCTCATCCGGCAGAATAGAAAAGGCCGGACCTCCCAGAACCACCGGCGCTTTTGATTCAGCGCGGATCAACTCCATAAGCGGCAGGACATCACGCACAAAGACAACGGGATTGGTACTGTCCACTGTATCAAGATTTCGCAGAGAAAGACCTATCAGGTCAGGCGGTGATTTTTGAAGAATAGTGCGTAGCGGGTCGATACCTCCGGCGGAGAGCAGGTCATAATTTTCCGCAGAATGACCGCCCGCCTCTAATGCCCTGGACAGACAGGCTATGCCAAGGGGATAAACCGGATAAGGGATAATAACTGTGTTAACGGATATGAGCAGACAGGAAAGGCCCAAACGATTTACCCCTTTTTCCACTGACCACGGCGCTCAACCAGGCGCGGCTGCGATTGATAGGTTCCATCCGCGATTTCACGCATCACCAAACTATGGAACAGCTTGGCCATGCGCAAGGATTGCGGCATATCCTTATAAAAGGTTTTCCAGGCATAATAGTACATTTCCTGCAATTCATCAGGGGTCATATTTTTGGGTTTAAAACAGACCTGGGTCGTGGTATAGCGGCTCCAATCCTTATGCAGGATACGGTTTTCTTTTTCAAACTTGGCTGTAACCGGGGTGTGTGGAAATGGCGTCAGAATAGAAAATTCCGCCATATCCACGTCGATCTCCAGGAGAAAATCAATCAACTTCTTGATATAATCCGTGCTCTGATTATCCGGGCCGAGCAGAACCGCGGCCTCCACCCCGATACCATACTCTTTGAGCCGTTTCACCCGGTTGCGGATCACATCCGATGTATCAAAAACCGCCTGGTATACATACCAGCATCCTGCTTCAGCCGCTGCAGCCACAACCTCTTCCTGATCCAGGATCGGATGGCTGATCCACTTTTTTTTCAGTGGTTTTAACCCGGCAAAGAGTTCAAGCACCCATTTTTTGTCCTGGGCAAGGGAATTGTCGACCAGAAAAATGCGGTTATTTTCAATACCCGCAATCTCTTCGACTACCTTATCAATGGGACGGGGCCGGAATTGGCGGCCGCCCAAATAGGCTGTAGAGCATGGAAAGCAGTTGAAGCGGCAGCCACGGGATGCATGCACCAGTTCTACCATGGGCACTCCCCGATATACGTATCGCTTCCGGTTTAATATATCCCGGCGGGCCTTACCGATCTTGTCAATAGCCGGAAATTGATGAAAATAATCGTAACGCGGCTTAAGATTGCCCTTTTGCCAATCATGGAGCACACCTGCCAGCAGACCTCCTTCTGTTTCACCCAGGAAAATGGAATCCACTCCCCGGGCCACTTCATCCGCATGGAGCATGGCGCCGATGCCTCCGGCAATCACAATCAGCCCCCGTTTTCGGAAACGGGCGGCAATTTCAAGTCCATGCGGCACCTGACAGGTCAGCATCATGGAGAGAAGCACCAGGTCGGTATCCGCATCAAAATCTATTGCATCGACATTCTCATCAATAAATTGCAGCTCGAATTGGTTCGGGATCTCGGCAGCCACGCACACAGGAGCGTGGGGGGGCAGATGAAATTCCGTCTGCTCGGCAATCTTGGGCCAGGCAGGAAAAATAAACGTTATGTGAGACATTTGACAAAGGTTCCGGGTTCAAAGGTTCCGGGTTCAGGGGTTTATTTCAGCCCATTTTAAGGTTAAAACCCACGCCTTTTATGCGGGCAAGCTTTAGCTCTTATAGGTGTTTTTCGTGCTCG
>JAIWHJ010000147.1:0-5442 GCA_048629695.1 Promethearchaeota archaeon | reverse complement strand
GCTTTAAAATGACGGTAAGGCGATAGTCGTCGATTCCCAGGGCGGCCAGTTGTTTGCAAAGCGCTTGTTCAGTAAAACCGGCATCCAGCAGGGCGCCCAGAAACATGTCGCCACTGGCGCCGGAAAAGCAGTCTGCATATGCGATTTTGTATACGTTCACAGGTTCAGAGGTTCAGGGTTCAAAGGTTCAGGGATTCAGAGGTTCAAAGGTTGACTAATTCATGATGCTTGCCTGGGAGGCTTGTCCGGGAATGCTCGGCAAAAAAAAATGCTATTCTGTTATATGTGTCTGAAGTGGGACTTTAGTCCAACACAGCCACTGCATCCCACAAAAGGCGGGACTAAAGTCCCACTTCCGTTTCACATAATGAAGATGCCAAGAAGTACAATTTATTTTTTGCCGAGCTCTTACCCGAATTTGAGACCTGTTTCCAGGCGGCAACCGCGTAGGAATGGACCCGCTTCCATCCTTTTTGAACCCTCGCGCTGGACTTCCCGGATGAGAAGATAATCCTTTCCTGTTGCGATAAGCAGTCCATCATCGTCTGCCTTACAGAGTTCACCCGGTGTCTGTTTTATGACTTGTGTTGGGATGACCAGTGGGGAAAAGAGTTTGAATTTTTTTTCCGCAAGGGTTGTATACGCGGTCGGCCATGGATCAAGTCCGCGGATCAGGCGCCCGATGTCATGGGCCGATTTTGTCCAGTCGATTTCTCCATCTTTCTTTTTAAGCATCGGGGCATGGGTTGCCGAATTTTCATCTTGTTTGCGAGGTTTAAGTTTTTTTTCTCTTATAAGGTTAATTGTCTGAACCAGAAGTCTGCCGCCCAGTTCAGAGAGTTTCATGGATAAGGTGCCTGCGGTTTCAACCGTTTCCATGGTCCCTGAATTTGATTCGTGGGTCTGGATGGAGATTTTTTCTGCAATCAGGATGTCGCCGGTATCCTCTCCCTCGTCCATCTGTATGATGGTCACGCCGGTTTCCGTTTCACCTCTGATCAGAGTCCATTGGATCGGGGCCGCGCCCCGGTATTTAGGCAAAAGGGAGGGATGGACATTGATGGTCCCGAATCGCGGAACATGAAGGAGTGTCCCGGGCAGGATTCTTCCGTATGCAGCCACGACAAAAAGGTCAGGTTCCAGGGCCTTTATTTCTGCCATGAAATCCTCTCCCCTGATTTTGTCAGGCTGGAGAACCGCAATCCCTGAAGATTCGGCTGTTTTTTTTACAGGAGGAGGGGCCAGGCGTCTGCCGCGGCCCTTGGGACGGTCCGGCCTGGTCACTACTGAAACAATATTAATATCGTCAGCAATAAGCGCCTTAAGGGAGGGAACTGCAAAATCAGGTGTTCCAAAAAATATGACGCGAAGTTTTTTTTTCATTCGGACTTTTCTTTCTTTAATTGTTTCTTCCGTCGTTTTTTGTATAGAGCCCTTTTAAGGGAGCTTATCCTGTCAAGTATAAGTATGCCGTTCAGATGGTCGACCTCATGTTGCACAACCCTGGCCAGCCAGTCCTCAAATTCGTATTTATGCTCGTTTCCATTAATATCCAGGCCTGGACTTTGACCTTTTGCGCCCTTTTGACCTTTGTGAAATAATCCGGAACGCTGAGGCAGCCCTCTTTATCCGACTGGATGCCTTGTTTTTCAAGTATCTCAGGATTGATCAACGCCAGGTATTTGTTTTCATTCTCATTGTCGCTTAAGTTCATTAAAAGGACCTGAAGAAGCGCCCCGATCTGAACCGCGGCCAGGCCCGATCCGGGGACCGCGAACATGGTTTCCGCCATGTCATCCACAAGATGTTTAAGTTCACTGTCAAAAGCGGTTATTGGTTTGGATTTTTTTTTAAGGATCGGGTTAGGATATGTGACTATCTCTTTTATTGCCATTGGGATATTCTGCGTAAGTAAAGGTTCACGGTTTCAAACATTCAATCCGACTATAACATATTTTCCGGATCAACGTCCACTGACAATTTGACCGCCTTGGCGCGTACTTCAGGGGGCGGTTCTTTGATTAGGAGTCTGCAGATCGAATGGAGGGCTTCCATGTTTGCGGATTTTAGCAGGAGCTGCCACCTGTATTTTCCTCGCAGCCTTGAGAGCGGGGCAGGGGCAGGCCCGAGAATTGAAATTTGTCGTTTTTTACCGGCAAGCCGCCGGGCGGATTCAGAAAGTGAAATAGCGGATGAACGGACTTTTGTTTCATCTTCTCCTTCAATGCGTAGATTGATTAACCGGGAAAAGGGCGGGAATCCCAAGGGAGCCCTTATGCCCGTTTCCCTGTCAAAAAGAGATGTATAATCATGGTCCCTGGCCGTGATAATGCTGTAGTGGTCCGGCTGATAGGTCTGGACAATGACCCTGCCCGGCTTTTCTCCTCTGCCTGCACGGCCCGTTACCTGGGAAAGCAGTTGAAAGGTCCTCTCGCCCGCTTTGTAATCCGGCATGCCCAGACCCGCGTCGGCCCAGATAATTCCCACAAGCGTAACATTTGAAAAATGGTGTCCCTTGGTAATCATCTGGGTACCTACAAGGATGTCGATTTTCCGTTTTCGCACATTGTCCAGGATTGCCATGTAATCCTGCCGTTTCACAGCGGTGTCGCGATCAAGACGCGCGATCACGGCATCCGGAAATAGAGCGGTAAGTTCCGCCTCAATACGTTCCGTGCCGAATCCGACCCCGATAAGGCGGATTGATCCGCAGTTGGAGCAAAGTATTGCAGCCGGCGCGGTGTGGCCGCAGTGATGGCAGGCAAGTTCGCCTTTGGCCTTATGCAGCGTAAGAGTGATTTTGCAGTTCGGGCACTGGACCGTGTGGCCGCAGTCCTGACAGAGCATCAGGTTTGCATACCCTCTACGATTCAGAAAAATGAGAGTCTGGTTCCCCTGAGAGAGGTTTTCTTTTATTGCCGTGGTCAGTTCAGGTGAAAAGAGCGGAGGTCTGCCGGTCACGGTCTTGACCTTTCGTAAATCAATTATTGTGACCTTGGGAAGCTCGCGGTCGTGAATGCGCCTTGCAAGGGTAACCATTCGGTATTTGCCTGTTGACGCATGGTGATAACTTGTGATTGACGGAGTTGCGGAACCAAGAATTACAGGGATGTTTAAAAGACTTGCCCTTAGTACTGACAGATCCCTTCCCTGATAGCGCAACCCATTTTCCTGCTTGTAAGCCCCGTCATGTTCTTCGTCCACAATGATGAGGCCCGGGTTTTTAACAGGCGCAAACACCGCGGACCTTGCCCCGATCACGATTGATGCCTCACCGCGTGCGATGCGCATCCACTGATCAAATCTCTCACCTTTAGTCAGGCCGCTGTGGAGAAGCGCCAACCGGTTTCCGAACCGGGAGTGGAAATGACCTTCAAGCTGAGTTGCAAGGGCGATTTCAGGGACCAGTATTAGAACGCTTCGAGATTCTTTTAGCGCGGTTTCACAAGCCCTTATGTAGACCTCGGTCTTACCGCTTCCGGTCACGCCGTGAAGTAAAAAGGTTTGAAACTGTTTATCACGGACCACGGGATTAATTTTTTCAAGCGCTGACCTCTGTTCATCCGTCAACCTTTCCGGTTTCGGGAAAAAGGGAGGACAATGGCCGAACGGATCACGAAACACCTGTTGTTTTTTAAGCTTGATTATTCCTTTATTTTCAAGGAGTTTGAGCCCTTTACGAGCGCCGCTGTATTTCCCTGCAAGATCCTTGCGCGGAATTAACCCTGATTTCGCCTCTTCACTCATTTCACGAATCAGCCGGAGTGTCTTCTGTTCAGGGACAGTGAGGTCGAAAGCAGGGTGAAACTCGGTATTGGTGGAGGCGAGGCACACGCATACCTCGGTTCTGGCCTTGGCAGTTGCGCCGGTAAGTTCCTGTCGGATTCGGACATGGCCTTCTTCTTCCCATTTCAGGAGAATTTTTTTTTCCTTTGTACGCCGGATTTTTCGAACTGCGGCAGGTGAGAGGGTTCCATTGGCCAGAAAATCAGGCAGCCAGGAGTATCCTGGATCCGTCCGGGTTCCAATAATTGCTGAAACATACTCTCTGCCCTGGTCAGTAAGTGATATCCTCCTGCCCATCCGTGGGGAGAGGCCGGCGGGAAGCGCTCCCTTAATGACCCGGCCGACAGGATATTGGTAGTAGTCGGCGATCCAGCGGAAAAAGGCGATCATGTTTTCCGGGAACAGCGGTTCAGGGTCAAGGATGTCCGTGATGGGCCTGGTTTTTATATTTTTGGCCGGTTCGGATGTAAATCCCAGAAGATAACCGGTCACGACTCTCTTGCCCAGCGGGACGAGCAGTCTTGTGCCTGGAAAGAGATCAGAGGCAGGGTGTTCAGTGGAATAGGTGAGTGTATAGGTGAGGGGCTCTGCAACCGCCACTTCGAGGTAGGTCATTACAATCAGGAATTACGAATTAGAAATTACGAATAATTGTTGCCTTGCACATAAAGTCTTAACGTACATAATATTCATCATTCATAATTCATCATTCCAAAAGCTCCTTGCTGACTTTTTTGATGTGTTTTGCAAAGTCATTGCCAAGTTCGGGGTGACGAAGGGCAAGGGCGACAATGGCCTTGAGATAACCGAGTTTGTCGCCGGCATCGTACCTGGTGCCTTCAAATTCATAGGCATACATGTTACGCTTGTTTGCAAGGGCCATCAGTGCGTCGGTAAGCTGGATTTCTCCGCCGTGTCCGGGTGTGGTTTTTTCAAGATATTTAAATATATCAGGCAGCAGAATGTAACGGCCTATAATGGCAAGATCCGACTGAGTGGTACCCGGCGCCGGTTTTTCAACCATTCTGTTTACTTTATAAACCCTGTCGCGGACGGATGATCCCTCAATAATACCGTAATGAAGGGTTTCCTTTTTGGGTACTTTCTGGATCGCAATAATTGATTCCTGGAGTTCGTCAAACAGCTCGATCATCTGCGCGCAGCATGGTTTGTCGCTGATTACAAGGTCGTCTCCCAGAAGAATCAGGAAGGGTTCGTCCCCGACCACGTGACGGGCCGACCAGATTGCGTGTCCCAGTCCAAGCGGTTTTTTCTGGCGGACCGACACGATGTCAATGAGATTTGAGACATGACGCACTTCCTCGCACAGCTTATCCTTTCCCTTTTGTTCGAGAAATGTGTCAAGCTGGTAGTCGTAATCAAAATGGTTTTCAATGGCAGCCTTTCCTGCGCTGGTTATCAGGATCACCTGCTCAATGCCGGCCGCAGTTACTTCTTCAACAATATATTGTATGGTGGGTTTGTCAACGATTGTGAGCATTTCCTTTGGGATGGCTTTGCTGGCGGGCAGGAATCTGGTTCCCATCCCGGCTACCGGAATAACTGCTTTTCGTACCTTCATGCGTTTTCCTTTTGTTTGTGTTTAGGTTGATAGAAATTTTTGCAAGAGACGGAACTCAAAATCGCTGACAACAA
>JAIWHJ010000146.1:0-5473 GCA_048629695.1 Promethearchaeota archaeon | reverse complement strand
GTTGAATACGTAGAACATCTAAGTTCACTTTGTGACTGGGACGGTAATAGAGAAAACAGCGAATTGTGTAAACTGTTGGAGCAGGAGATGCCACAACATATCTGGGCAATTGAAATTTCTACTCCTCAACTTTTCCCTGCCAATGAGCGTAAACTAGGTGAAATTGTATTGGATGCGACTCAACTGTTGAATTTAGAAGATGATTCAGCTAGTTACAACGTCTTTATCTTTGCACGTCTACCAGGCATCTATATGCTTGGTGGAGAAATCATCAATGGGACTCCTCAATTTACACCAGTTCCGAGTGAAATATTATCCCATACAAACTTGATTAAATTATAGACGTTACTAAATGTTTGACCGGCAAAATTCATTTGCCGGACCGTCACTCTTGTATCCGGGCGTTGATTTTTTCATGTTTGCGTTTTCTCCGTAGCTTATTTCGAATCTTATTCCAAAGCTTATGCCAATCTATTTTGCGCCATAATCCATTGGCGCTATAACATTCCCATGCCCAGCGGAGCCATTTTACAAAGGCAAAGGAAATCCAAAGCGCCCAGCATAGAATTGCAATACGATATACTGTAAGTGGAAGCGAAAAAATCCAGGCTTGAGGCAGAATCTCCCCTGATATATCCTGATACCAGTTTAACTGGTAATTTCCCGAACCGTTTCCACTGATCTGCATGTCCGGGCTGCCTAAAAGCCCCTGCCTGATCCCGAATAATAAAAATCCGAATGCAGCGATTGAAAGTACAATAATGACAAGTTGAAATAAATTAAAGGTAAAATTCGATAATTTTTCAGCAACCTGTTTCCGGCAGCCGAGCACTATAAACCAACAGACTACAGGTACTGCAATCAACAAAGAGCCTTGGGTTAATCCAAGACTTAACAGTGCCCAGTGATGAAATCTCAAAGGCGTTATACTTAATCGTCCAAGGACAAAGGATAATAAGATAATCACAAAGACAACGCCCCAGAACAGCACGGCCGGCCCGACATATGGCCCGCCGCAAAATAAAATCCACCTGTCCCTTGGCATTTTTACGGTTATAAATGAATCAACGCTTTTCATGCCAAGGTCTATCAAGGATGTTTTTAATATGCTTTCTATATCTTTTGATTCTCTCCATATAAGTTTTATATCCTGCTCTCCCGGCGTAAGCGGAAGAGCCACACTGTTTTTGTCCTGCCTGACAGGCTGAGACTTGCCGTTAATAGAAACGGATTCAAGTTTTGCATTATCCGGAATTTTTATGGTGTGCCTGCCGCCTCTGCTGCTCCTGATATTAAGATTCAATTCAGCATTCCTGATTCTTTTCCCTGGACTTAAAGAGAGTTTGCTGCTTTCAATGGTGTGAGTCTGCCCCTTTATTCCTCCGGGCCTTGTAATATTAACAGTAATTTCTTCCCCCGGCCAGGGCCGCCATTCGGGAAACCAGTTGCCGTTTTTATTCTGATGATGAATTACAGGTATCCCGCTGATTTCAGCGTGCCACACAGTCCCGATGTTAAGCTGCCAGACCTCGGTCCATGCAAGAGTGTCTTCCGCCTTTAACACCAGTTTATCCTGAATCTTAAGCGACGAAAACCATGAAAAATTTTTCCGGTCACAAGCCATGTTCAAAAGAACATTGCCGTTTTCCACGGGAATATCAGATGTAACTGATTCTCCTTCAAGCAAAGGCACTGACAATGCAATTGCAGATCCAAGAGGCGTAACCCTGCTGACAACGGTCTCTATCTGCCAGTTTAAATCCAGGTGAAAAATCCTCGTGATTTTTACAAATGACGGCAGCAGGCCGGGCTCAAACGTTTCAGACGCCCCGGCGCCATCATCATTGTCAGCGCGAATCCGGGTAAACCGAAGCTGTGTGTCCGCGGCCCCGTTATCATGCAAGCCATCCACAGACCAGCCATTCAAATCAACTTCAACATGATGCGGTTTTAACGGCAATTGCAGCCATACAACATCTCTTTGAGGCAAAGCCCCTTTCATATCCACCTGGTGTATGCCTTTTGGAACTCTAAGCCATAAATATCCTGTAGATGGCTCACGGTACAGACCGGAAACAGGTTTTTCATCCATTAACACAGCCTGCGGCAGCCAGTGTTGAACAGATCCGGGAAGAGAAACGGCTGTATTATGATGTAAACTGTGGATTTCCATCCTTATATCAAGCCGGTTTCCAATTATCTGCGCCTTCATGCGCGGACTTGAGGCACAGTTCGGATCACAGAACGGCTTATCCTTTTCCGTCAGCTTTGATCGCAAATCATTCAGCAATTCTTTTGATGGAAAAGAATTATCCGCATCAGCCGGACAAATAAAAATAACGTTAAAAAGTAATGCAACTATAATCCCCAAAGTCCCGCTTTTAATTTTTGAAAAATTAAACTTGCCCTTTGAATAAACAGCTCCGGATAAGCAGTATATCAAGGCGGCAAGAAGGATTACCCGCAACAGGGCAATAACAAGATTTACAAAAGGTGAAATAAAGGTAAATGAAATTTTCTGCTCTTTTTCTACAGGGCCGTTCCAGGAAAAATTAATTTTTTGCCATTGCCAGTTTGGAATACCCGGCCCTGTCTGAATCCTTGCATTCGGGTCAAGTTGTTTCACCTTTATCTGCGATGCCTGCTGGTTGTATAAGTAACTGATATCATCGGATACTGTCTTTTCCTCTATACGCTCTCTCAGGCTTTGAATGCTTTTTGGCCGTTCAGGTGAAAGGATTGCTTTCCTGTCATAGCCTATCTCTTCATCCATTACAGCTTTGCCGGCGCCTGCCCATTGTTCGGCCTGTTGTAATCCGATTTGCTGCCATGGTCTTTTAATCTGCGGGAAAATACCGGTTTTAACCTGATTAACCATAAATGGAATGCTTATGAGTATTAAACATGCCAGGCAAAGCAATCGATAATTATTTATCATTGAACTGATTTTGCCTTTAGGGACAACACGAAGAAGAGCTATTGCAGTAAGCAGATTCAGCCAGACCCAGCGGGGAGCGCCGGTTTCATGATTCAATAGAACCATTGCCGCAAGAGTTATTATGCCCCAGGGTATGGAACAGAGCTTTGCCACTGCAATCGAAATTATCAAAACCAGAAACAGATCCAGCAGGGTCCATTGTTTCAGCCATGTCTGCCTGATATGATCAATTCCGGACGCATCAAAAAGAGTCCAGCCCGGCGGAAGATTAAGAATGCCCTTAACAGAATGAAAATCCCTGTCCCAGCCCACGGCAGGGATATCATCCACATGTTCAAGCCTGCTTTCGGCTTTAAGATTAACATTGCCGTACCGCATCTCAACGCCGGCATTATCCGAACCTTTAAGACGCGTAATAAATTGTTCTTTGCCTTTAACCGTAATCCGCCCGACTTTAACGGGAGGGGTCATTTCCAGACGCCAGCCGGTAGTCATTGTGCCGGTTATATTGTCACGCATGGAATAACCTTTTCCATCAAAATCAAGCCATAACGTACGATGCAGATTTAATTTGTCCGGAGCAGGAACAGGATCTCCTCTTTTTTTCTCAATAAAGCGCATTGTATTATCGGGCCGCATCAGGTATGTGGAAAATTTCTTCCATTCGGCAGGGATAGTGGTTTGTTGGGGATCAATCTGAACCGCCCCTTTAATTGATACTATCCGGAGATGGTTTTTTGCCTCAAACACCCAGATTTCCTGGTCAACGTCACCCACCATCCCGGATGGATCAAATATTAATTCATCAACAGGCCCTTTATGCCTTGAAGTTATTTCAATTGTCCATTCCCCGGGCCTTGCCTGCAGGATAAGGTTTCCGTCTGCTTCTATTTTTACCGGCAGATTACTTTCAAGTTTCATCGGCACAAAATTATCAGAAACCGCTTTACCGAGCTTAATCTCCCTGTGCTTTCCCGACACATTCAAATCAACCCTTGTTACCATGGCCATAGGAATTTCGTCTTGAATCAGACGATAGACTTTTACATAAAGCCTGTCCTCCTTTTCTCTTGCCTTTTTATCTTCCATACCCTGCCTGAGCCAGAGCTTTCCATGGTTATCCATATTTGGGAAAGGAATTTCCTTTCCTTTAATTGTAAGTTTTAACAACCCTGTATGCTCAGGCACTTTCAGCCATTCAGGAATAGAATCAAACATAAATTTGCCGCTGATTTCATATTGTCCCGGCTCTTTTATAAAAACAGCCGGATATCCCGATCTTTTAGCAACAGGCTGCTTTTCACCGTTGATTTTGACATCCTGGGGCCAAAACTTATTATTTCCAGGAAGAGTAACCCAGGTTTCATCTGAATAAATTTCCCATTTTTGCAAAAAAGAAGCCGTATTTTTGTCAAACTTCAGAGTCAACTCCGACGGCCAACTGCAGATTGTTCTTAAAAGATCATTATACACAAACGGGCAGTCAACATCTTTCCAGTCATGCAGTGCCCAGTCAATCCATGGTTTTAAAGGCTCAGGCACATCTTCCTTTGGAAGAGGCTCTGCAAAAACAGCGCATGCATAAAAAAGGCCCAATAAAATGCAAATAAATTTTTTCATTTTTATCACCATGTGGTAAGGAATGGGAAACAAGGCTTATTATAACGGATTTTGGGAAGAAAGTTGTGGATATGCCCTACTTTTTACCAAAACAGGGACTTTTTTAAAGAAATAGCCGTCTTTAACCGGTATCATCTGGATGATATTACGAGGATTATTCGTAACCGATCATTTGTTGACAAAACTATTTGTGAAGTTGTGGATGTCCTGGACAGCCTCCCTGGATTTCGGGTGTTGGTCGGTTTAGCAAACAAATCAGGAGATAGATAAAGAGTCTTTGCAAAATGGCATCGAAGTGCTGTTCAGGCCGGTTGGTGATGCCGGCACGCAGGAGATTGAACAAAAAGATAATATTGTTGGCAGAGAACGGAGTGATCATGAATAATTCAATAAATACCTTGGCGGATTTTTTCTTGTCGGATGCAAAAACGCTATCAAAAGACCAAAGATCCTCTATTGAAACGAGCAAGCAGATAGAAGAGTTGAAAAAAAACCTGCAAAAAGAGGCGGAATCTCTCAAATGGCCACCTATATTGGATCAAGTTGCTGACAAGATAGCCGATCTGCTCAACATCACCATCAAAGATATCATGGTCGGAGCATGGAACAAGTATCATTATCTTGACAAATACCTGGACAGATCCAGATATGCTCCAGACGAGACGATCCTTGTACCGCTGGCCGAACATACGATCAAATCAAAACACCATCCCTGCATAGAAATCCTTGTCAACGATTGTGTCATTGACGATATCAAACTGGATATCACCGTTGCTTTCAAATTAAAAGGCATCATGCTGACAATCAGGGATGGAAAGATCAGGCAGATTCAGACAGGCACCTGCAAGGGAAGCGGAACAGTCAAATACGAGCAAATGATACTTGCGCAAAAGGAACTCGGTACCATTTCTCTCC
>JAIWHJ010000145.1:0-5483 GCA_048629695.1 Promethearchaeota archaeon | reverse complement strand
AAAGTTATCAGTTATCAGTGGTCAGTAACTGAAAACTGATAACTGAAAACTCAGACCGGCAAGTGTCCAATTATGGTCTTGTTTCCTGAGGATAAAGGGTTTGCAGCCAATGCGTAAACGACTTTTTACGAGGTCTGAAGTGAGATAAAAAGTGAATTATTTTGACAATTCCTCTCTATTTATCGCAAAAGGCCCACAACTCTGACATACAGGCATCACTTCAATACGATTGATATTAACATGGGTTGGTTGTGTGGTTACCCAAAGAACAATATCAGCTATATTTTCTGCTGTTAATGGCTCTGTCCCCTCATAAAATTTTGCCGCTTTTTCTTCATCCCCATTAAATCTTACAACAGAAAATTCTGTTTCAGCCAAACCAGGTTCAATATTGGTCACACGGATCTTGGTACCCAGGAGATCAGTACGGAGATTATGGGAAAATTGTTTTACAAATGCTTTGGTTGCTCCATAAACATTCCCTCCAGGATAAGGCCAATTACCGGCAATAGAACCAATATTGATAATATGACCTTGGTTAC
The DNA here is from genome assembly GCA_048629695.1 of Promethearchaeota archaeon. Taxonomy (GTDB): domain Bacteria; phylum Desulfobacterota; class Desulfobulbia; order Desulfobulbales; family DAOVYS01; genus DAOVYS01. Next base: position 4,941 of record JAIWHJ010000145.1, on the reverse strand, counting down.
TTTCAACCATGCCGGGCAGAATATATCGAGTGCAGTACATTAACCCTTTTATATTGGTATCCACCATGGTTTCCCATTGGTCAAGATCAGCTTCATGAGCAGGACCTAATCCAAGAGCAAGACCGGCATTGTTAACCAGAACGTCAATATCTTTGAAGCCTTCCGGTAAATTTGCAATATCATTTTGTACAGCCTCTTTATCTCGGACATCTTGAGTAATTATATGGGTATCAGCGGCAAGATCCCGGCGTAATTTCTCTAAACGGTCAGAGCGTCTCCCTGTCAGGATAAGTTTATAGCCATTTTGAGCAAACAGTCTTGCACATGCTTCACCAAACCCGGAGGTTGCGCCGGTAATAAAAATAGTTTTTGCCATAGTGTTCCCCTTAATTTTTTGTTTTAGAACAACCTCAACTGGCCATTATATTCTTCCATATGCTTTTTTGCTCTTATTTTTGAACCGTCAGACCGTATATGCCAGACAGGAATATTTCGTTTCAACTTTAACTCATTGGCGATCAGTAAATGCCGGTGGCACTTAAATGGATCTTCTTCGGCGCACATTAAAGCTATCAATCATCCGTCCTGAAATCCTTTGTTTAAACGGTTTAGTCCTTGTTGGAATTTTTCTGATTCAGCCGGTCCGGCATAATTAACCTTGCCGTTTTGGTCAGAGTACTGTGGATCAGAAGGTTTGCCTCCGATGGAATCACCCATGAAAATATATGTAAACACAGCATCAAGAATAGCAGCCTCTATTTCTTTTTTGTTGTACTGAGGTATATAGCGAGAATACGGGGCAGAGCGAAAATCAACAACTACCTGGATTGAATTATCCGTGAGCAGTTTCAGGAACTTGGCCACATCATGGTTAGAGTGGCCGATGGTAAAGATGGCAGTTGTTGTCAAAAAAAGTCAAGCCTGCCCCCTTTCTTTTTACACGTGCTCGCCAGTCCCTTGAAACGATTTGTTATCTTTTTTATGAAAAGTCTATATTGCTGTCATAAAAATCATTCTTCTTTCATGATTTTTATGACTTTTTCATCTAAGCAAGAACGTAGAAATGTATTCATCTGTTTCTGATCGCCAGTTTCGTAAAAAGTGAGCATCAATTGATTAAACTCTAATTGTCTCTTCGCCGGAAGGTTAATGGCAGGATACCCCAGACTCAATAAAAGCCCATTCATTATAAAGCGACCCATGCGCTTATTGACATCATAAAAAAATTGACATCTCGCCATCGTGAGAAATAAATGGATGGCTTGATCATAAATGTCTGATATTAAGGATGCCTTAGCTACCATTCTATCAAAAAATTCAGACAACAAATCTGCCTGTGGTGGCATATAGTCTGTTCCAGCAATAGTAACCCCACCAGATCGGAACTTTCCCCACTCCAAAGCTTCGTCCTTAGCAGCTATTTTATGGAGCGCACAAATTTTTTCAACAGTGATCTCAAATTGATTATTTTCTACTAATTCATATAAATTTCGCCATGTATCAGCTTGGTTTAGTGCAATTTGTTGGTCAGTTATCTTGTGTCCGCCAACTGTAATCCCATCCAGTAACGTCTGGATTTCCGGTAAAGTTAGATTAATCCCTTCCAAGTTCACTGCATCACAAACAAATTCAGCTAATTGACGCTTAGCAAGCATTATTGCTTTTGCTTTATTTGGTTTCATGTTCCATCGAGTATCTTTCATTAATGTCACTCAATATTTTTTTAAACCACTTTCGTGTGATTTTTCATTTTTAGTTTCAGGCAGAAGTCTGCCGTCGGAAATTTTTTTAAGCAGTTCAACAATGAAGTCCTTAAAATTTTTCATGGGATCGGGGAAGGCATTACTGGTCTTGCCTTTTTTGACCCAGGCTATGAAAGCGGCCTGTATGGCCAGTTCTTGTCTGCTTATCTGGTGAACAAAGCCGACCTTGCTGTTTTTTGCTTCATTGTTATCTCTCCGGGCGTGGGACCAGCGCATGGCTTCATGGCAGTAAAGCAGCATCCAATCAAGGATAACAGCAACAAAATTGGGGTTGTCAACAGCCATAACCTGAATATCTTTATCTGAAGACGGCAGTATCATTGACATCAGACGGTTTGGAATCTCCACATCTACTAGAGTCGACGTGCTGAAGTAGCCTGTGAGTACGCCACCGGCAGCGCCGACAATGGTACCTGTCAAAAAAGTGGTTCCGCACAGCATGACATCGATTGAACCGCCAATGGCAGCGCCGACCAGTGCAGTGGCAACAGTCAGTTGCCATCTAGTCATACCCAGAGCCTTAACTATTTCCTCGGCAAAGATATCTCCTGAACGTACCGGATGCTCATCCAGTTTTTTCCGCCACAGGGTATGTTTGAAGAGTTTGCGAATTTTTGTCTCGGTTAAGGAGATTTGACGGCGCACCTCATTCCTGTATTTTTCTTCCAGTTCACGCCTTTTTTTATCAATTGCTTCATCTGACAGACCTTTGATATTTTCAGACACCCGGTATTTGAGACAATTTCGTAACAACTCCGTGATGGCCTCGGCAGCCACTCTGAGTCGATTATTCCAGTCAGCCGTCAATGCTTGCAGGCAAGAGTCGATCCTTTGCCTGAAATTGTCATCGACTTCACGGATGGCCTTTAACAATTCTTTGCGCTCGGGGTACCAGGAATTATGGGCGTTGAATTGACGGATAATGGAAAAGTTCGGCCGTAATTCACGAAGCCATTTCTCCCGGGTTTTGCCGCTTTCTTTGTGGGAATTGATTACGGCCATACGGGAACCGCCGGCAAGGCTGAGGATACGCATTTCATTTTTATCTGCTTGGCGGATAGGATTGGAATCATCAACTACGTAAAGGACGATAGCCCCATCAGCGATGATTTTCATAATCCGACAGTCATGGTCATACCGGGGTTGCTTAATGTATTCTTCAATAAATGCCTGTGCCGGATTGGAGTATTTACTGTAATTGTTTTCAAACCACTCAAGCATATCCTGGTGGTGATCAAACCCAGGTGTATCGACAAGCTGGATAAGAGTTTTTCCATCAATTTCCAAAGGGTAACGAATGTTGACTTTCGTGGTGCCCGGTGTTCTGTCGATTTCAGCCGTATCGCATTCAGCCAGGGTAGACAGGACAGAGGTTTTCCCAACATTGGGATGACCAACAAAAGCAAAAATCGGAAGGTCTGACATAATTGACACCAAATTAGTGGAATCTACTTAACTAAGGCTTCAACCCCGATTCGTGGGTCATGGAGTTTGGCAATTTGCCGTTTCCACACCTTGAGGTGTTCCGGATCAGTATTAGTGGGGGAGCCGTCTTCAGGAATGCCGGTCAGTAGAATAGTAAGCAAAGATTGGTCACCGGCTGCGGAGATGAATTTCTGAATTCGTTCCAGATCCTGACCTGTTGGAGCATTCCAGTCCTGATCAATAATAGCCAAATAGGCGATTTTTTTATTTTTCAGAGCCTCTTCCAACTGCCGATCATGAGCGGCGCTCTGGCCGAAAACAAGACACTCTTGAATTTCCCGGCCGAAATGTTTGGTGAGTTCTTCTCTAAGTGATTGTATATCAAGCTCCCCCTCAAGATCAACAGTGAGAAGGATACAACTTTCCCTGAGATCCCTGAATTGTTCGGGGGGGTGTTCAGGTGGTGCTTTCTGTGAATTTTCATGCACTGTAACAGCTTCTGATTGCACTTCTTCCTTTTTGGGGGTCTCCACGACAATACTGGTTGTCAGGCGGCGGTATAGTTTATCACTTTCATAATCATTAAAACTGAGGCTGCTGAATACGGTTTTAATTTTTCTCCGAATCCACAGGGCCAACAGCAGTCTGGGGAAAAAACCATAAAAGCCTGTGGCTAGAATAAGAAAGGGCCACCAGGAATGTAGATTTCCGGCAGTGAGATGAGTACTGCCCATGCTGCGGATAACGCGGGTTCCCTTGATCTGCTCAAGGCTTGGATATCCTGTGCCTTCTCCTATAAAGCAACCCCATGGCAGCGCCAGATTTCGGCAAACATGGTAGACCGTATCATCAGCGACGTCAATAGTGCTCTGCCAGCCGAAGGCCCGATCACTAAAGCCGATAGTCACGGAAAAAGTGATGATGGCGGCCAGGTTAAAGGCGATACCAAACCTTTGAATAATAGAGGCAAAGTTCCAGCGAACGGCTTGATTATAAAGAGGCGCGCGTGTGGTTATTTCATCTTTCCAGGCCGGCATTTCCAGGCGTTTTTTTCCAGGAATCAGTTTCAGTCCGGCCGAATACGCTTTTTCACTCATCCAAGTGAAAACAGGCATGAGTATGCCGGCGACCAGACTCACATTCTGATGAAGTTGATCAACAGCCCGAGTTCTTATCATTACCGGAGTAAGAACGATAAGAAACAACAAAAAAATCTGAAGCAGAATTACCAGAAGAAAATAATAACTCACATTGGTCGGAAGATTGCCTTCATAATAGAGCAGATTTTTGACCAGACCGAACCCTGACAAGAGGCCTGACAATGTGACAAGCGTTTTCAGTATCCCCATGGCCCTGGTGACGGAAGGCCCCGGCAGAAGACATTTTTCAGCATTCGCCATTTTCCAGCGACGATTCTCCAGCCAGAAACGAAAAAGCGAGGCATTATCTGGGTCTTCAAAAGTATGACTTTTCTTGGCTTTTCCCGGCCATTCCAAAAAAATATGCCGGTCTCTTTCATGAAGATAATCCTCATCTACATCCAGGTCACAGTAGAGCAGATATTCGTAATCAGCAATATCTTGAAGCGTCCATTGAACAGAAATATCAGCATCATTTTTCATAACAGGCCTTTTCATAAAATAGGTAAAATCAACAAAATAGAACAAAATAGGGGACAGACCACGTTTTTTTGATAACCAATCAAGTGAAAGAGTGATAAATTAAATTTATGCCTCGACGACCTCGCATCATC
>JAIWHJ010000144.1:0-5484 GCA_048629695.1 Promethearchaeota archaeon | reverse complement strand
CTTCATTATGTGAAACGGAAGTGGGACTTTAGTCCCGCCTTTTGTGGGATGCAGTGGCTGTGTGGGACTAAAGTCCCACTTCCGACAAATATAACAAAACAGCATTTTATTTTTTGCCGAATCCATAGAACACGGATACAAATAAGGTGTAGCCATACTGCATTGTGAACTATTACCTGAGGAATTACCGGATGACGGATCTAAAACAGGCTGAACCACATAAGAATTTTTTGACAGGGCTCAGCTGGTTGAACAATATTCCCGCCCCTTTTTTTGTAGTAAATAAAAAAAATCGCATCATGTTTATCAATCAGGCCTGCGCCGAGCTGGCCGGCATAAAGGCTGAAGAATGCAGCCAAGCCAAGTGCTTTGATCTGTTTAAAACTTCTTTTTGTCAAAGCGAAAATTGTGCGGCCATAAGGGCAATGCGCTTTGACCAGGTTATAGTCAATGAAACTACGGCAGACCTTGCAGCCGGGAAAATCCCGGTGCGTTTTACATGCGCCCCGTTAAAGGACGAACATGGCAACATTACAGGCGCCATAGAATATATCTTTGACATATCCGATGAAATGAGGGTTGTTGAAATCGCTGAAAAAATCTCCAAAGGAGATTATTCCGTAGATCTTGGCGACATCTCGGAAGGTGACAGGATGGGCAGGGCGCTGGCCCATATGACAAAAATCATTAAGGAAATGACGGATGAAAACAAGCGGCAGGATAAACTGAAAAGCGGTCTTGCAGCCTTAAACGATATCATGAGAGGCGAGCAGGAGATCGGGACGCTTGCCACAAACATCATTACCTTTGTCGCATCCTATCTTGAGGCCCAAATCGGAGCCCTGTACATAGTTCTGGAAGACAAGGCCCTGCATCTCATCGGAAATTATGCCTATAACCCAAGCAAAGGGGTTCAACGCCGCTTTGTCTTGGGTGAGGGAATGATAGGCCAGGCCGCCCTTGAGATGAAAAGCATCGTTGTTACCCGTGTTCCGGATGACTATATCCATATCACGTCCGGCCTCGGAGGCGCCATTCCCTCGAATTTACTGATCCACCCGGTTGTTTTTGACAACAACGTAAAAGGTGTCATAGAACTCGGCTTTTTTTCCAAGATCTCCAACGAGGCCATAACGTTTATTGAACAGGCCGGTGAAAGCATTGCCGTTGCAATAGAATCGGCCCTGTCCCGCCTCAGGACCAACAAACTGCTCGAGCAGACTCAGGAGCAGGCGGAAATGCTCCAGAAGCAGCAGCAAAAGTTGCACATTGCTAACGAGGAGCTTGAGGAGCATACCGCAGAATTAAAAAAGTCCCAGGAAAAACTCGAATCCCAGCAGAAAGAACTGAAAGAGACCAACAAAACGCTTCAAAAAAACGCAGTCGAACTGGAAAAACAGACAGCTATCCTGGAATCGCAGAAAAGCCAGATCGAGCAGAAAAACTTTGAGCTTGAAAGGGCCGGGACAATGCTGGAAGAAAAGGCCAAGGCCCTGGAGTTAAGCAGTAAGTACAAATCAGAGTTCCTGGCAAACATGTCCCACGAATTGAGAACCCCGTTAAACTCCATCATCCTTCTGGCCAGGCTTATGATAGAGAACAAGGACGGCAGGCTGAATAAAGACGACATTGGATCCGTCCAAACAATCTACTCCTCGGGCGCCGAACTCCTGGCCCTTATCAACAAAGTCCTGGATCTGTCCAAGATCGAAGCAGGGAAGATGGATGTCGTGGTTGATGACATTTACATCTCTGATCTCACCCAGGTCATGACTCGCTGTTTTAAGCCGATGGCCACGGAAAAGGGGCTTGCCTTACATATTGAACTGGCGGAAGATCTGCCCCGATACATCCGGTCCGACCGTCAACGGTTGGAACAGATTTTAAAAAATTTTCTTTCAAATGGACTGAAATTTACCCGCCAAGGCTCTGTGACACTCAACATCGGCCGTCCCGAGGACAAACCCGGTGAACTGGTAATGCTTTCAAAAGCCGGTTTAAATCCTCAAGAAACCATCCGCTTTTCCGTCATTGACACAGGAATCGGCATTTCACAGGATAAGCAGGACTTTGTGTTCCAGGCATTTCACCAGGTGGACGGCTCTACAAGCAGGCAGTATGAAGGAACCGGCCTGGGTCTCTCCATATCCATGGAACTTGCCGATTTTCTTGGGGGAACCATCATGCTGACAAGCACGCCTGGAAAGGGAAGCACATTTTCTCTCTACCTGCCCGAAAAAATCGACTCACTCGTTGGATCTGTTTCTGAACAAGATCAACTGGTCATTTCGCAGGCCAAAGCCGGCCTCTCTGAAATCGAAAATCCTGCAGACCAAACGTCCATCTGGATGACAGGTATAGATACGATCAGGGATGACAGGAGAGATATCAACCCTGACGACAAATTAATACTCATAATAGAGGATGATCCCGACTTTCTTAAAATTTTCAGAGACCTGGCCCGGGAGCATGGTTTCAAATGGCTGGCGGCAGGGGATGGAGAGATAGGGCTGCACTTTGCCGAATATCACGAACCGAACGCCATTCTGCTGGACATTGAAATCCCCGGCATCAACGGTTGGACAGTCATGACCCGGCTGAAAGATAATCCCGGAACATGTCACATTCCGATTTATGTCATTTCCAGCGCTGAAAGGGACCTGAATGCCATGAAAATGGGGGCTGTTGATTGGGTGACCAAGCCTGTTAAACCGGAATTGCTCGACAAAATATTTGACCGTATCGATCAAATGATTCTAAAAATCCCAAAAAAACTTCTGGTTGTTGTAAATGATCCGTTAAAACAGCAATCCATATCCGAATGGATTGGAAACAAAGACATAAAGATTACATTTTTTTCAACCGCCGAAGATGCTTATAATGCCGTGATGACCGGGGAATTCGACTGCATGATCCTTGAATTGGAGACAATGAATCATGAGGTGGAGGAACTCCTTGACAGGATGCAAAACACAAAAACCGTCCGTCACCCGCTACCCATAATAGTCTTCACTGAACGGAAGTTCACTGAGAATGAAAAGGCCGTTATTGAAAAATATTCCCTCACAACCGTGATCAAATGCGCTGACTCCGTGCATAAACTTATTAATGCCGCAGCCCTTTTCCTCCACCGGGTCGAGGCTGATCTTCCGCCTGAACAACAGAAAGTCATTAGAAGCATGCGCGACCAGAAAACGATTTTTATGAATAAGAAAATACTCCTGGTTGAGGATAATATGCGAAATCTCTTCTCGCTCAGAAAATTATTAGAAGAAAAGGGACTCGAAGTCCTGGTTGCAAAACACGGCAAAGATGCGCTGAAACGGATAAACGAGCAGCCTGATGTCAGACTCGTGCTTATGGACATCATAATGCCGATTATGGACGGATATGAAGCTATAAGAGAAATCAGAAAACATAAAAAATTTGCCGATCTCCCGATAATCGCCTTGACCTCCAAGGCCATGAAAGGAGACCGGACAAAATGCATCGAGTCAGGGGCCAGCGACTATATAGCTAAACCAGTGGACCCTGACAGGCTTCTCTCAATGCTGAGGGTGTGGCTTTATGAATGATGAATGGTGAATGATGAATACCGATTACGATTTTTTAATTGTTTTTATTGACTCATGAAAGCTACATATAATAAAATATGACCATGACTAGTAAAGAACAGAAAATAAATATTCTTGCCGTGGATGACAGGCCGGAGAATCTCATGGCCCTGGAAAAAATCCTTGACAGGGATGATGTGAACTTTGTCAAGGCGCTATCCGGTAATGATGCACTGGGCCTTCTCCTGGGAAATGATTTCGCCCTTATTCTCCTTGACGTCCAGATGCCTGAAATGGACGGATTTGAAACAGCGGAACTGATACGCGGAACTGCCGAGACAAGTCACATCCCCATTATCTTTGTGACCGCTATCAGCAAAGACCCGGAGCATATATTTAAAGGCTATGAGATAGGGGCTGTGGATTACCTCTTGAAACCGCTCAACCCGGATATCATCAGGGGTAAGGTCAGCGTATTTCTCGATCTGTACCGTCACCAAAAGGACATTGAAAAAAAGAGCTTGGAACTGAAAAAAACAGTGGGCGAATTGGAAACGTCGAAACAGGTGATTGAGGAACAAAACAAGATCTTGCGCGACCTTTCGATAAAGGACGGGCTTACGGGTCTGTTCAATCACCGCCACATGGAAAATATCCTGGAACAGGAGTTCAGCCGTGCCCAGAGATACCACACAAATCTGTCGTGCCTGATCATGGATCTTGATTATTTCAAAAATGTGAACGACATGTTCGGCCACACATTCGGGGACTTCGTGCTCAAGGAGTTTGCCTCGCGCCTAATCGGAGACGCAAGGGAATCAGATGTCGTGTTCCGTTACGGAGGGGAAGAATTCCTGGTGCTTCTCCCGCAGAGCGGCAGGTTTGATGCAGAAAACGCAGCGGAAAAATTCCGAAAAGTCTGCGAAGAAACGCCCTTTGATGACGGCTCACATGTAACATCAGTCACTGTGAGCATAGGAATCGCCTCACTACATGAACATCACCCTTTAAACCACAATGATTTGCTGGCATTTGCCGACAAGGCTCTTTACAGGGCAAAGTCCGAAGGAAGAAACCGGGTCAGAACCTATCTCGGGGAACAGAAACGCGCCTATACTGAAAAAAAGGGGGAAAAGGGCAGAGACATCAATTATTTAAAGGAACACCTTGCATCTGTTTTGGACAGAACCAAAAAGTCGTGTGTGTCTTCAATTGAATTCCTGGCAAAAAATTCAATAAACAGCGCGGAAAAACATAGTTATCAAGCACTGCGGTACATCAGCGATCTCGGAAGCAGACTTCACTTTTCTGAAGACATTGTCATGACATTTCAACGGGCAGCCATTCTTCATGACTCCTTTAATACCTTTCTCTCGCGGTTCCTGTTTTATAAAGCCGACCCCCTGACTTCTGAAGAAAGGGCTGATGTAAAAAAACAGCCGTACATGCTGGCCGAACTGACCGAACATTTTGATTTCTTTGCCGACGAAAAATCAATTTTACTTTATCATCATGAGAACTACGATGGATCCGGCTACCCGGAAGGTCTTAAGGGGGAACAAATCCCTATCGGCGCCAGGATATTCTCAATTGTCGACGCCCTGGTTGCAATGACATCTGAAAAACCATACCGCCAACGCCTTTCAGCCGAGCAGGTGTTATCAGAACTCGCGGAAAATGCAGGCGCTCAGTTCGATCCGGCGCTGGTTTTGATTTTCCTTGATATCATAAACGAAGACAAAAACATGTGCGTGAACAATGATGCCATGGCAAATGCAAAGGAAAAGGTCATGAGTAAAATCCACGGAAATTGATTTCTGAACCGGCAAAGCAGGAAAGTGCCTGAAATTTGACAATTAAGGGATGTGGAAATAAATAACTTACCCATCTCCTATCCTAACCCAGATAAACTGGAATTCTTTAAAGGTCC
>JAIWHJ010000143.1:0-5505 GCA_048629695.1 Promethearchaeota archaeon | reverse complement strand
GGATAACACCTGCAACCAGTCAAAGAAAGGTTCTTTTCAAGTCGACCAAGAAAGTCATTCCGGTCGCAGTCGTCAAGAAAGATATCTTGGCGATTCAAACCCCTGGTGATGACATGATGAATCGCACCGGGCATATTGAGTCGTCTGTGTCGAGGCATGCCACCATGATAGGAATTAGCCAAATCAACATCAATTAAATTACTAAACTAACTCCGTTCCCTAAATTCTCGCGTCCCCTAAATTCTCGAAATTCTCGTAAATTCTGTTACGTTCCCTAAATTCTTCGTTCCTTAAATTCTTACGCCATTTTGCCTAATGCACGCAGGAAAACGGGGACTTCAATAATGATTATTTCGGAAATCGCTTGACGCATTTAATGAAAGAGTATAATTTAACCTTCATCAGAAAAAACTCGTGAGTTTTTTAAGATATAGATAAAAATGACTGAATATTTAGAACGATATATTGAACCCTTCGTGGTGAAGGATTTAACCAGAAAGATGGTATTTGTCGGCGGACCCAGACAGACCGGCAAGACGACTCTGGCTAAACACCTATGTGGCCTTTCCGTCGCCGACTGGAAAAGGCGTTATCTGAACTGGGATGATTCAAAGGACAGAGAAAATGTTTTAAAAGAAAGCTTCCCAACCGGTCCTGGTTATCTTGTGCTGGATGAGATCCATAAATACAAACGCTGGCGTCAGGTGATAAAGGGGCTTTTTGACAAGCGGGGCGATGAGCTTCAGATTCTGGTTACTGGTAGCGCCAGGCTGGACTATTACAGAAGAGGGGGAGATTCCCTTCAGGGACGCTATTATTTCTATCGTCTTTTCCCAATAACCGTTCCAGAACTTAAAAATCCCGCCCCTTCCACAGTCACGGACCTTTTACACTATGGCGGGTTTCCGGAACCCTTTTTACTGGCTTCAGAGAAGGAAACAAAGAGGTGGAGCCGTGATTATCGTACCCGCCTTATCAGGGAGGATCTGCGCGATCTGGAACGGGTTCAAGACATTGACAGCATTGAACGGATGGTCCTGCGCCTTCCGGAACTTGTAGGATCGCCGCTTTCTCTCAATGGGCTGCGGGAAGATCTGCAGGTCTCCCATCAGTCGGTTTCACGATGGATTTTCATGCTTGAAAATCTGTATATGTTGTTTCGAATATATCCCTTCGGCGCCCCAAGAATCCGGGCTGTAAAAAAAGAAGCCAAGCATTATCACTGGGATTGGACTCTGGTGAAGGAGACAGGGAAAAGGTTTGAAAATCTGGTGGCCTGTCATTTAATGAAATGGTGCTGTTTTCTTCAGGATACAGAGGGCCGGGAGGCGGAGCTTCGTTTTTTCAGGGACATTGACAAAAGAGAGGTGGACTTTGTTTTAATGGAAGATGGCAAGCCTATCCATTTCATCGAGTGCAAGACAGCAGCTAAAGGAGCCAGTCGTGCTCTCAAGTATCTGAAAAAGCGTTTTCCCGATGTCAGAGCTACCCAGGTTTTGCTTGAGGCTGAAGAGGATCTTATTGACAGAGACGATATCAGAATTTGTCCTGCGTATCTGTTTTTGAATGAATTTAAATGACCCGCCACGCTCCATGCCATGTTGAAGACGGCTAACTTGCCTGTTTCCCCATTTTCATTGAAAGAAAGAGGCCCTCCTGACAGATCAGAGATAAAACTCACTCCTTGACAATCATATCATTTCCCGCTAAACGCCGGGGATAGTTCCCAGTGTTGCGATTTCATTCCCCGAAGCAATCATTTACAACGTTTTTGAACGAGGAGAGCGAATACCTACCATACTTGATTTCCAAATCCGGCCGCACGAGAACAGCGGTTACGTTCTTCAAATTTTTCAACGTGGTAATTCCCAACTATTAGCTAAGGCTTCTTTTGATTACGACATTTCGTACATGACCGAATTTGAAATCAACCGGCTTGAGCCTGATGTCAAAAATCCCCATGGTCGGCTGGAGCGCTTAAAGGCTATTGGCACAAAACTGCATGAAAGACTATTCACGCCTGACATTCTAAATCTGGGATCTAAGGGACGAGTTAGCTTAATAGTTTAACACCATCCTTTTGCAGATTTTTCACCTCGCTTGATAGCCTGCGAGACTGAAGGCCGGGATATACCGAAATACCGGGCCAATTCCTTCCAAAACACCTTCCCAACCACCTGCGCTTCGTCTCAGACCACCACCGATCAAATCTTCACGTCTCCCCATATTGAAACCATCTTCAATGAACTCCCTATACCGCCTCATAGCTTCCCGCTTCCTTAAACCAAAATGGGAAAGTATTTCACCCCGATCCTGCCAGGTCCTTCGCCTGCAACCAACCAAAATACTGTGCCCGGACCACCGGTACCGGTCAAGCTAACTCCGTCCTGCAAATTCACAAATTCCGTCCCCCAAATTCCGGGAAGCTCACCTGACCGAAAACGCTCCAGCGTTTTTCGGTCAGGTGAAGCGCTGGGTTCTGCCCCTCTCTCTTCCTTCTCGGATGATGGCAACGATCTCTTGCGTTGAGATATCTGCCTTAATAGAGGGAACGTCCAACGGCGAAGAAGGCATCTGTTCTGGAACCAGCGCGAAAGTTCGTCCGTCTTTCCGGCGAATCAGGATCTTGCCTGTAGATTCGGCCTCTTTCAGGACACTGGCAAACTTTTGTCGGGCTTCTGAATAAGTGTAAACCTGCATTTTAAACCTCCCAAGTGGTTACGTTGAGATTCTTTGCAGCCCTCTTCAGCTTTTGATCCAACGTCAGTAAGGGGGCATTATGTCTAATGGCACAATCCAAGAAATAGGCGTCATATGCGTACATGTTGGTCTGGTGGGCGAGTATCAAAGCATGGGCAAAGTCTGGATTGGCGTAACGAACTGGGATACTTTCGAAAATCGCAAGTCCTTTAAGGGCTTCATCAATCGTCAACCTGTCTTGCTTCAACATTGAGGAAAAGGCATTGCCCACCTCCCACGGAATAGATCCAGGGCCGATCAGCGTATTCCCAGCAGTCAAATCTACAATCCGGTCTCGTTCTGGCTCACCAACAATGACAGCGACCAAGGCTGAAGTATCAATCACAACGTTCACGACTACCTCCAGAAATCATATTGCTGACAATTGTACAACAACCATACGATTTATCAAGAGGCAGAACGCAGATTACAACATATTTGTTTACAACAGCTTTCAAAATCCCAGTGAGGTATTTTTTCACCGCCCGCTTCGCTCAAGGCGCAAAGTTCGCAAAGGAAAACAAAAAGGAAATAAACTTAGCGTTCTTTGCGTCTTTGCGGTGAACAGTATTCAGACAAAGACCCTTTTAGGGGTGGTGGTTGACTGGTCTTGCTCTCAGAATCCATTAGAATCTCCCTCTTGTTGCTCGGGACCGAATAGGTGAATGCGGTTGGGATCGAAACAGACGTGGACTCTCTCATCTGTCTTGAGATCCTTTTTGGGGGTCAGGACAAGGATGTTGCAACACTCTGTGCTGATGTGTAACAGGGCCTCCCGCCCCAGGGGCTCGATGGCGGTCACGGTGCCTGAGAGCGTCTGGCCGCTGGCTTCACTGCGCAACGTGACGTGCTCGGGGCGGATGCCCATGAGGACTTGTTGTTTCTTGATCTGTTTTGCCTGCTCGGCCTTTTCCCTGGGCAAAACCACCGTGGCGTCACCAAAGGCGAGTGTGATCTGGCTGTCTTTTTCTTTAATTTGGGCCGGGATCAGGTTCATGGGCGGGGACCCGATGAAAGTTGCTGCAAAAGTGGTCTTGGGCTGTTCATACATCTCTTCGGGTGTCCCGGCCTGCACGAGCGATCCGTCCTTTAATAGGGCTATCCTGTCACCCAGGGTCATGGCCTCGGTCTGGTCGTGGGTGACATACAGCGTGGTGATCTTCAATTCCCGCTGCAGGCGTTTTAGCTCGGCGCGGGTGCCGGTGCGCAGTTGGGCGTCCAGGTTGGAAAGGGGCTCGTCAAGCAGGAACACCTCGGGCCGGCGGACAAGGGCCCTGGCAATGGACACCCTCTGCCGCTGGCCTCCGGAGAGCTCAGCCGGTTTCCGCTCAAGCAGGTTTTCAATGCCGAGCATTTCGGCGGTTCTCTTTACTGCCTTTTTGATGTGGGCGTCCTTTTCTCTGGCTATTCGCAATGGAAAGGCGATGTTGTCAAAGACGTTCAGGTGCGGATACAGGGCGTAGCTTTGAAAGACCATGGCCACATTGCGATTCCTGGGTGGAAGAAAAATGCGTCTCTTAGGTGAGGCGACAACTCTGTCGTCGAAGCGGATTTCACCGGCAGTCGGTTTTTCCAGACCGGCCGCCAGGTTCAGGAGCGTGGACTTGCCGCAGCCGCTGGGGCCGAGGATGGCGAAAAACTCGCCGTCTTTGATCTCGAGACTGACGTCCCGGACCGCATCCACGGCGCCCCGCATGGTCATGAACCGCTTGCTGACATGTTGAAAGGTAAGTCTCATCCCTTAACCGCCCCTCGTGTCAGACCCTGAATGATGCGGCGTTGAAACATCAGGGTCAGGATCACCACTGGAATCGTAGTGATTGTTGCCGCTGCCATGATTTCGCCCCAGGGGATCTGACCGTACAGTCCCTCGAACAGTGCGATACCCACCGGAACCGTCCTTGCGGAATGATCCGTAGTGAGCATCAGGGCAAACAGAAACTCATTGAATGCGAAAATGAACGCCAAAAGCATTGTGGAAAAAATACCCGGAGCTGCGACCGGAAAGATGATCTTGACCAGGATCTGCAGCCTTGAGCAGCCGTCGATAAGCCCGGCCCTGTCCAGATCCTTCGGAACCTGTGCAAAGTAGCTCATAAGGATCCACAGCGAAAGGGGCAATGTCCAGGCCACATAAGGGAAGATCAGGCCCTGGTAAGTGTTGATCCAGCCAAGCGCAGACATGAGCTTGAAGAGATAACTGACCAGACTCACCGGCGGGAACATGGATACAGCCAGGACCAGGAACATCAGGAATACCTTTCCGGGCACAGGAAGGCGGGTTATGGCGTAAGCTGCCAGGGAGGCGATGAACACGCAAATGACCGCGCTTGCTGTTGAAATGATCAGGCTGTTTCGCAGGAACGCCACAAAATGCACTGAATCCGAGGCCACCACCGTGTGAAAATGTGAAAGGGTGATACATAAGGGCCTGTCAGGCAGAAGAAAGTCCGGATGCAGGCTCAGGCCTGTGAGTGCCATGTAAAAGAACGGTGACAGACAAAAGAGAACCGTCAGCAGGGCGCCGAGTGCCAGTAATATCTTTTTGAGCCGCTCTTCCTTCATGCCACTTCCCGCTCGAAATGCCCCAGCTTGACATAAATTATTGACAAGGCAAAGGCCAGAAGGAACAATATCACGCTCACTGCAGACCCGTAGCCAAAATCGCCTGCTGAGAAATAATGATACCCGAACAGCGAAAGCGATGTGGTGGTCCCACCCGGACCGCCGCCTGTCAGGACATAAATCATGTCAAATACGCGAAGC
>JAIWHJ010000142.1:0-5512 GCA_048629695.1 Promethearchaeota archaeon | reverse complement strand
TAGCCCTGCTATTCGCCCTCCTCGCACCTTGCCATGCGGGCGCCTCAACACCTGAAAATATAAATTTATTTTTGGCGAACCCTTAGCGCCTGAACGAAAACCTCCGGTTCCGACCATGGTGAACAGTCACCATTTTTTTATTTCCTCATCCCTTAGAGGCCATTTGATAATTATGTCGTGCAGGAAGAATCGTTTCATGCCGTTGTTTGAGTCTATTTCAGTTAATTTTTCCGCAACACCTGCCGAAAGCGCGACAAGATATTTCCAGATTTTATCAAGCTTAACGGAAGGATATGTCTTTCCGGTGTCAAATCCTGAATACCCGCAGACATGCCCCTTGCCGCCTATCGAGGTGGGAAGCCCGTAGACCCTGCAGGTCACAGGCCTGTATTCATACATTGCGCAGGTCTTGTCATCAGTCAGCAGGGGGCATCCGATCCGCCACCTGGCCATGTGGGCAAGCAGATGTTCCCGGTCCCGCTCCTCAGGAGGAAGGGACTCGATTTTCTCTTCAACATCTCTCTTTGCCTGTCGGGCACGCGAGATAATCCGATCCATTACCGACTGGTTCCTGACGGCCGTAACAATATTACTGTGAATATACGCGGCCTCCACAAAACTCACATCATAGCACGCGTTACAGCAGTCAATGCAACCCTGTTCGCACCTCACCTCATCAGGAAAATCCTGTTTCATGGTTGCAAAAACAGAATTTATGCCTTTAAGCAGGGCCTGAAAATCTTTAAATAGATTATTTTTGGGTTCAGGGTTCATGGGTTAGGGGTCAGGGTTCAGAGGTTCAGAGGTTCAGGGTTCATGGGTTCAGAGGTTCAGGGTTCAGAGGTTCTGGGGTTTGGAATAAAAAAATCGCAAAGCGATTAACCTTTGAACCTCCAACTTTCGTACACCCTAACCTTCGCGCCTCCGAACCTTTGAACCTCTGAACCCTTGAACCTCTGAACCTTAGCAAAAAAAAATGCAAGGGATGAATCATCCCTTGCATTTTTTATTTCATGTTTTGGTTAAAAAGCTTCAAAGCGGGGATTATATACCACCCTCTTTATCCTCGTCCTTGATCCTGTCAGGCAGCGCGTACATGGTGCTGCTGCCGCTTGACCAGAACATCAGCTTCTGCTCCTTAACCAGTTCATTGGCCGCGTTCTTAACCTCTCTGACTTTGGCCTCTGTATTGCATTTCTTGAGATCCGCAATATACAAGGCCGGCTTCTTTGCCTTTGTCAGAAAGGCCATTATTTCTTCTTTCAGTTGTGCTTTATCTACAGCCATTATTTATACCTCACTATTTAGTGATTATTTTATGGCATTGGTGAACTTGAACTGAGATGTGCACCTCCAGGTATCATAGGCAAGACGGTAGTCGTCGATAGACTTGACGCTGAACGGGATGCCGGTTTTTTCATAGAATTTCTCCCATCCGATCCTTTCGGCCCAGTCACCAAGCCTCTCGTACTTTCTGGCGTCTGCAGCATAAGTTTCAACAATATTCCTAACCGCTTTCACGGTCTTAGGCCAGCGAGGCGGCTCGTTCTCGATGAATGGAATCACCAGTTTGCACAGTTTCGGATGACTTATACGGTTGGAGACCTTGCCGCCGACCAGGATGGCGATACCGTCACCCTCGGGATCAGCAAGAGGCATGGCCGGACACATGGTGTAACAGTTGCCGCAGAACATGCACCTCTCGTTCTTGATCTTGACGCTTCTTACTTCCTCGCCTTTAGAGTTGATAGCCTTGGCCGGGCTTACAGCGCCGGTCGGACAGGCCGAGATTGCAAGCGGAATCTCGCATATCGCTTGAATATGGTCGACATCGATCATAGGCGGCTTGCGATGTATGCCGAGGACTGAGATGTCGGAAGCGTGAACCGCGCCGCACATGTTCAGGCAGCAGGCCATTGAAACGCGTGTCTTTGCGGGAAGCTTATGGCTCTGAAAATACTCGAACAGATCGTCCATAATAGCTTTACAAACGCCGGACGCGTCAGTTGCAGGGGTATGGCAGTGTACCCAGCCCTGGGTGTGAACGATACTGGATATGCCGGCGCCGGTGCCGCCTACAGGCATCATGGGATTTTTTGCGCAGTCATCAAGCAACGGTTGCACTTTGGCTTCCGAGTCTACTATGAACTCTACATTGTTCCTGGTGGTCCAACGAAGAATGCCGTCACAATGTTTGTCGGCAATTCCCATAAAATCCCTAATAAGTGAAGCGCTCATCAGACGCCCGGTAGCGACCCTTACAGTATAACACTCATCCCCGGTCTCGCTAACATGCTTTAAAATGCCTGGCTTTAAAATTTCATGATAAAGCCATTTACCGTAGTTTTTCTTGATAACCTCTGGAAAGAACCGCTCAAAATGTGGGGGTCCCAGATCAGTTATTCTGTCTTGCATCGGATTTGCTGGATCATAACCCATAATATATAAACCTCCTTATTATTTAACGACTATGTATGTCAATGAATAGCTTCTCTGTATTCCAACCGCTTACAATGCATGTTTCTTTCTGAAATCAACGACACTACGCTCAAAACCACCCGGGACTTCCTCACTCGTCCAGAATACATACGGGTTGGACCGCGGTTCTTTCACATGCTGCGGAATCGGCTCCCTCTCCATTATCTGAAGGAAGTACGGCAGGCCGTAACGCTGCATAATCTCACCGCTTCTCTCACGGTTCTTGCCATTTTCCATCCAGAAATCCCAAACGAGTTCAACTATTTCTTTGTATTTTGAGTAATTATCGTCCTTATTCATCTCAAGAAACGGGATAACCATGGTAGCAATCTGAGCGCCGTCAAGGATCGGGGCCTTTGCGCCAAAGCAGAGGGTTGCGCCGGTATCAAGGCCAGGACGCAGCGCCCTTGGCATAACGTTAATGCAGTGCATGCACCTTACACATTCCGCGGTGTCAATCTTCAGCTCACCGCCTTCCATGCTCATGCATTCCGTGGGGCAGCGATCTATAACCTCGGCCTGGATGTCGAATGGACCCCAGTCCCTGTCGGAAAATGCGCCGGCATTGGGAGCATACTCGCCATTCATGTAGGCCTTTACAGCGGCCTGATCGATCCTGATGTCGTCTCTCCAGGTGCCGAGTGAGGCTATGTCGGAACGGGCAATGGCTGCAACACAGTCATTGGCGCATCCGGAAAACTTGAACTTGAACTTATACGGAAACGCCGGACGATGCAGCTCGTCCTGGTATTCGTTGGTCATCTCATGGCATGCGTACTGGGTGTCAAAGCATGCGAATTCACACCTTGCTTTGCCGATACAGCAGGAAGGTGTACGCAGGTTACTGCCGGAACCGCCGAGGTCACAACCGAGATTATGGGTTAGTTCATAGAATATCTCTTCCAACTGAGGTGTGGTGGTGCCCAGCAGGATGATGTCACCTGTGGAACCGTGCATATTGGTCATACCGCTGCCGCGTCTCTCCCAGAGTTCCAATAGTTGCTCCAGAAACTCGGTGTTGTAAAATTTACTTGAAGGCTGGTTAACACGCATGGTATGGAAATGGGCAATCCCGGGGAACTTGGCAGGCGTATCGGAATAACGACCGATAACACCGCCGCCGTATCCGAAAACACCGACAATACCGCCGTGTTTCCAATGAGTGATTTTGTCCTTGTAGGACAGCTCGAGCTGACCCAGAAGGTCCCAGCATTCAGGATTCTTCTCCGCCTGACGCTTCAAGTCGGTTACAAAACTTGGCCATGGACCGCTCTCAAGCTGGTCCAGTAAGGGTGTGTCATGCTTCGGCATTCTTTTTCCTCCTTACATTTAATTAAAATTACCAGAATTCACAGTTTGTCTGCGCAATTACTGCCCAATACACAAAAGACTCCCTTGCAATGTGAATTCCATTGCCTTAATGCGGGAATCTGTATTTTTTTGGATACCTATTTATCTCAGGGCTGTCATTTTTAAGTATTATTTAGGTTTATATGCCCCGGTTAAATAAATACTTAACCAAATAAGGCGTGCATCATAGTTATCAATATTATGTTTGTCAACAAAAAATCAACAAACCGGAAAGTTCATTTTTTCTTATAGGTATCATGTTTGTTGGCAAAGGTTGCGATGTCGGGCAAACATACTATTATTTCAGCCGGTTATGATTAACAAATTCTGATTATTACGAATTTACGGGGAGCCTGTATAATGGCTGAACAGGGATTATTCAAGGCTTTCCTCCCTGAAATCCGTTATAATCAGGAAAAATCTTTATAGACCCTTTACTGAGCGAACCTGAAATGACCGGAACCAACGCCTTGAAACATATTAATATAAACTTCTTTTTTTCTTCACCAGGGGGAGATATACCGGCAGGTCCCGACGAGATGTCAAGACCCTTCCTGGTGAGTCCTTCTGAAAGCCACCCTTTCCTGACACTGGGAGACTATTTTGGGGCCATACGGGAATTTGTCCTGAAAAATAATGGGGATCACTTGCTTTCAGCGCTGAACTCCATACATAGGGAGGTCAGGTTTGAAGATATTTCCGAAATCCGCATTTTAAGTGTTGCCCACGGCGCGTTCTACCATCTTGCGAGTGTTGAGATAGTTCTAAAGGATAAAAGTGTAAAATTTTGCGTGAGCACGGCCCTTACGGATGAAGGCAAGGCATGCCTTGAAAACGAATTTAATATCCTGGGCCGCCTGAACCGGGTCCACGATTTTCCATATCTGCCGCAGACATATTTCAAAGGAAAAATCGAGCGCCGGAGCGGGAGAGGAGAGATGAGGCAGTCTCTCTCAATGTTTCTTGGAGACTGGTTTGAAAATTATTATGAGTGGCACTTATCCAAAGACAAAGAAAAAGGAGTCAGCGGAATCCGCATATGGGACACGGCCCTTGGAAATCGTTTTGCCACGGATAAGGAGCGCTTTGAGATATTCAAACAGTCTTCAAAGATCCTCACCCTTTATTATGACACCAGGGACTCAAGCCGGATATATCCCTGGCACCATGCGGCAGGGGACTTTATTGTAAAAACCGACCCAGGCGTTGTCGACATCAGACTTACCACGGTCAGGCATTACGGCCCTATAATGGAACTGCCGCCTGATGATCCGGCAGCCGGGCTCGGCGCAATCATTCATTTTTTCCTGGATCTCAGCGTGAGTATGCGGCTTGACCGGATGGACGGAGTGGGAGAGGCAGCCTGGGTTGACGATTACTCGGTGGATGCCGTGGTACAGGGGTTTTTTGAGGGTTTAAGGATTATAGAGGCAAAGGAGAAATATCATTTAGGTTTTGTCACCGACCTGCTGGATTTTTTAAAATCTCTTACCACGGACGATATAAGAATGTTCTACCAATCCATACTGGAACTTTACAAACAGGAAAAAACAGAGGACTATTTCCTGATCCAGTCACACCTGGACAACCATATCAAGACTCTGTATCAAGTGATTAAGGAACTGGTGTAAATGTTTACCGCTGCTATGAAATTTAATTTAATAACCAACCGGCATTATTTACA